>NZ_NPJE01000024.1:0-72957 GCF_002251205.1 Prevotella sp. P3-92
ACTAACAACTATTCCCCAGAACCCCCACTGGTCTAACAAACGGGGGAAACAAAATGGCTATTCTAAATGGACTTATCAAAAAAATGAGTGGATCGGCTGGTCAGTTGACTTTCAAGACTGTCAATGGTCGTACCGTAGTATCGGAGAAAGTGACCAAGGTACGCAACACCCGCACCAAGGGACAACAGCGTCAGCGCATGAAATGGGTGAACATCGTCCGCATGTATGCAGGACTCGTTCCGCTGCTGAAAAATGCCTTCGAGAGGAAAGCGCAGTACCACACCGACTACAACATGTTCGTCCGTGCGAACAGCGTGGCAGCTCCTGTCTATCTCACCAAGGCTGAATCGGATGGCGGCGCATGCATCGCAGCTCCCTATCAGATCACCCAAGGCACGCTGCCCTCTATCTCGGTGAAGGGTACTGGCGACGAGGCGGTAACCAGCATCAACCTCGGAGGTCTCGCCATCGACGAGAATACCACGGTGAAGGACTTCGCCAAGGCGGTGGTGACCAACAATCCGGAGTTTGACTACGGCGACCAGATCAGCTTCTACAAGGTGTTGCAGCGTCTGAACGCGGAAACTCAGATTCCCTACTGCGCCTTCAGTGCAAGCTACGTAGTGCTCGACAAGGAATCGACTGCAAAGCTCTGGGATCTCGTTGACAAGGTGGGATTCGCTGCAAAGGAGGGCTTCCTCGCCCATGGCGAGAACGAGGGCGACGGTGTGTTTGCCTGGGTACACAGCCGCAACGACTACGGCAAGACCAAGGTATCGACCCAATACCTCATCGACAACAACAGCATGTTGCAGGCGTACAAGACGGACGATGCGTTCACCAAGGCGTGCAAGAGCTACGGCAGCAGCGCCGATGTGTTCCTCACTCCCGACGGCAACGGTTCGGTAGCTCCCGTCACTCCCGCTGTCCCCGATGTGACTCCCTCCGACGGGAAGTTTGAGGTCAAGCTCCTCGCCAATCCCTCTGTCGGTGGCACGGTGACCGGTGCAGGTCGCTACCCTGCGGGTCAGTCGGTGGAGATTAGTGCCTCGCCTGCCGAAGGCTACCAGTTCAACCGATGGAGCGATGGCGACACCAATGCCTCACGCAGCATCACGCTCAGTTCAAACACCGCCCTCACTGCCTACTTCCAGTCGGATAGCGACACTGGTGGTCAGGAGCCCGGTGGTGGTGGTGGACTGGAAGGCTGAACCACAGAGTCCTGCGGAACGTCCGCGGGACTCTTTAACCCTCACTTTTAGCGTATGAAACGAATACTCTCATTAGCCAGTTTCGTCTGTGCTATCCTCTTCGCTGTAGCTGGCATGATAATGCCTCCGCAAGGTGAGATTTCGGGATCCGTCCTCATCCTCGTTGCCCAGCTCTTGATACTGTGTGCCACCTTCCTCGGCATTAAAGACTATCACAACATCATCAACAGAAAATTATCATGACTCAAGATTCTAAAAACAAGTGGAGCGTCATCATCAACATTGCTTTGACCACCATCACCGCCGTGCTCTCGGCCCTTGGTTTCACCATCGGGTGACACTCCCTCTGGCAAACCCATGAACCGCCCCGTGTGGTTCGTGGGTGTTTTTTATCCACGGATCACACTCTAAGCGGATTCTTTTGGGGGTTGCTTCGCAAGAAATCTTTGGAGGAAATCTTCATGTAAAATCTAAGGACCTAAACGGTCCAGAAATCTATATTTAGTTTTAATCCGACAACCCTAAAATATTTCTTGTGAAGCAACATCTTAATCAAGATTTCCACATAAGATTTCTTGCGCTCGCGCAACCCAAAAATAAAGGATGCAAAGGTAAGAGGTCAATATCATCAATCCCAAGCGTTACAGTTGACAGTTGACAGTTTCCAAAAACGTTTTTGCGTTTCAAATAACAGATAACAGATAACAGTTTCCAAAAACGATTTTTTTTGTGTTACAAGCGTTACAGTTTGACAGTTGACAGTTTTGGGAAATGGATTTTTTTTGGGGGGGGTGCTTCGTAAGATGTTTTGGAGTAGCGAAGACAGAGTGAGAGACGCGGCTTTCACTATGCTGAGTCACGACAAAACAAACCATAGGTAAATCTTTGGAGGAAATCTTCATGTAAAATCTAAGGACCTAAACGGTCCAGAAATCTATTTAAGATTGCTATCTCCCTAAAATATTTCTTGCCGTAGGCAACATCTTAAACAGGATTTCCCCAAAAGATTTCTAGCCTTCAGGCTACCCCAAAAAAATCCACGGATCACACGGAGGACACGGAGAAAGATTTTCGTTAAAGATTTTTTTTGTGTTACAGGCGTTACAGTTGACAGTTGACAGTTTCCAAAAACAATTTTTTTAAGATGCCACAGAGAAAGGTCAATGTCATAACGGAACGTCGGATATTTGGGGATGACAACGACCTACCCCGTGACATACGTGACATGAAGAGTGGGGTTTCGGGGGATTCTCTGCTCCGTTATAGTAGCGACACTGGAAGTATGACCAGTGTCGCTTATCTTCCTTTATGTATATTATACCTTGTCTTTGTCTTCGTCAAAGTAACTGCCTATAGGCATTTCACGTTTGCAGTATAGACATTCATTATAACGCTCTCGGCTTCTGCGCTCCTTGGCGAACATTCTTTCTGTTGACTCGGCATCTTCGGTAAATGAAAGGTGGTTGTCAATGGCCATGGAACCTGCCATGCCTTCCACATCGAGGTCTTCTGTACCAATGAGCGTGAATGTCCAGCCTTGCTTCTTCAGCTTCTCAATGAGGTTCTTGACCATCTTGAGATTGTACTCCACAGAACAGTTTTCCTCGCCGTCGGTGATGATGGTAACAAGAACATTATCATCGGCTTCTGTCTGTGCGTTGATCTTGGCAATTCCCTTGCCGATAGCATCGTAAAGTGGAGTGGCTGCACATGGCTTGTAATCCTTCAGAGTCAATGGACATGCCTCTGCTGCATTGATATTGTCATAGTGGAGCTTGAAATGATCGCTGTCAAAGGTGATGAGGGTGATTCGCTGCTCCAGGTCTTTGTGGGCTTTCTGCATCTTCTGACAGGTGGTGATGGTCTCGTTGATACCTGCTAGTGCTTGTCTGCGGATGATATTCATACTGCCTGATTCATCGATGATAACAAGGTTATATACTCTCTTGGTGGTTTTGCTTTCTGTTGTCATAATTGTTGGAATTTAGATGATTAAACATTGATTTATAAGACGTCTTTATACATTAAGAAGAATATAGGGTAAAAAAATTAAGCAGAAAACTGTAAAAACTCGATTTTTTTGATTGAAAAAGATTATCTTTGCAGTTAACTACAAAAGTTCAATATGATGGAACATGCTGATAAATACATCATTGACGGATTCCGCTCGTTCGATCCTGCTATAACCAAAGAATACTTCTATGGTTACTGCCGTCGCGCATATAACATATATGATTATAAATACCAACTCCGCAACAAGACGGGACTGGACTTCTACTCACTGGCACATGAGTATTACATCCATCTGCTGAAATTCAAGTTCAAGCCTCTATTGGATAAGCCAAAGGAGATGAAACTCTCCACTTGGATGGCCAAAGGTTTTCACTTTGTTGTACTCGATGCGCTGAAAGCATACAACAAGGAATTTGAACACAAAGCTGAGGAAGCTGCTGACGTGGTACTGGAATATGTTCGATCTACCGATAAGGAAGAGGGATTGCTCTCTTATGTGGCAGAGGCTGTTGCAGCTCACTACCATGACCGTATCATGCATGAAATTGCATTCATGATCTTCCGTGCCGGTTTCAAACAGAAAGAGGTGGCTGCGCAACTGGGAATAACTCCAGCAGCCGTTAATCAACGATACAAGAAAATGATGGAAGAGGTGGTGACTCCTTTCGTTATAGAAAACTATGGATCCGGTCTTTACACAGGCACTATGGAATTGTTGTGTAAAAGAATGGACAAGGAGACTCCACGCGGCACATCTTGTTATGCTCGCATGTACGAGGAGCTCGGACATTCTATTATGGCAAAAAATCAATCATATATGGACAACAAGCGTATTACTCCTTCTTTTATATCTTCCCTCAAATCAAACGAGATATTTGTTTTCGGTTCAAACCTTCAAGGTATTCACGCAGGTGGTGCAGCACGTATGGCTCACACGAACTTCGGTGCTGTCATGGGTAACGGTGTCGGTATTCAGGGGCAGTCGTATGCCATTCCTACCATGCAAGGTGGCGTAGAGACTATCAAACCTTATGTGGATGAGTTTCTGGCATTCGCTTCTCAGCATCCTGAAATGCACTTTCTCGTGACTCCTATAGGTTGCGGCATTGCTGGCTTTGAACCAGAAGACATCGCTCCACTATTCATAGCAGCTAAGAATGTGGAGAATATATCTCTGCCAGAAGAGTTCTGGAGTATAATAAGCTAATTTATTGAAAACAAACATGAAACAAGGGGACTTGCCCCCGTGTTTTCACTTTTGTCCTTACAGGACGTAGTTGATAATATGCCATGATATCCTCAGGGCGTTGCCCTGAGCTAGGAAAACCATTGGGCTTTCAGCCCGTTATTGCTTGTTACGTGATTCCGTGTCGTGTGATCCGTGTGACATTTAAAAATTTCTGTAGTTTCTATGTGATATAAAGAAAAAGGGAAGCGTCTTCACAGATTGCTTCCCCCGAGGAAAATGATAAATATAGATTAAAATTACTAGTTGCGTGATACAAAGGTACAATTTAATTTCAGAATAGCAACACTCTATCAACACCAAAATGCATTTTAAGCACGTTTTTTAACCATTTATGCATATTATAAGTGTGCTATTAACATTTATTAAGCGCCTCATAGATGCGTTGCACCGGTAATCCCATCACATTGAAGTAACTGCCATGAAGGGAAGTCACGCCAATATATCCTATCCACTCTTGAATGCCATAGGCGCCAGCCTTGTCGAAAGGACGATATGTGCGGATGTAATAATCAATCTCGTCGTCTGACAATGTCTTGAAAGTGACATCAGTAGTGACAGAAAACGATTCGCGATGATGACGGGTAACCAGACACACTCCGGTTGTCACTTGATGGGTTTTACCACTCAGCTTGTGCAACATGGTGCGGGCCTCTTCCTCATCGGCTGGTTTGCCGAGCACTTCCTGTCCTACAATAACCACGGTATCGGCTGTAATGACAAGTTCGTCATCATGCAGGGTCGGCAAATAGGCGTCTGCTTTCTTCTGCGAGATAAATCCTGCCACCTGATCTACGGGAAGCGATGGTGGATAATTCTCGTCGATGTCGGGTATTACCCTTACCTCAAAATCCACATCAATGCCTGCAAGTAATTCGCGACGACGCGGAGAATTGCTTGCAAGGATTATCTTGTATTTGCTGTTTAACATCATTTGTCGTGTCCCTTAACTTCTCTCTAACTTCCCTAACTTCCCTTAACTTCCCCACATGCGCAACTGAGGGAATTACCACCCGAAGGCTTTTTCATTCTTCAGCCATTTGCCTTGTGCTTTCAATACTTGCTCCAATACGTCGCGACCGCAGCCGTAGCCTCCATCGTAGTCGCTGACATAAAGACTGGCTGCCTTGACTTCGGGACAGGCGTCGTGCGGACATACAGGACAGCCTGCCAAGCGTAGCACTTCGAGATCGGGTATGTCATCGCCCATGAACATGACCTCTTCGTCGGTCAGTCCGTATTTCTCCTTGAACTGCTGATAGACCTTGATCTTAACGGATGCTCCAAGATGGATGTCTGTCATTCCCAGGCCTTCGTAGCGTTTGCGTACTGACTCGATAAGACAACCTGAGATGATGGCCACACGGAGTCCCATCTTCACCGCCAGTTGAATGGCATAACCGTCTTTGATATTGACGGTACGCAAAGGGGTTCCGTCGGCACCAAGTGAGATGGTTTCGGCAGAGAGAACTCCGTCCAAATCGAAGATTACGGCTCGAATCTTTTGTAAATCGTAGTTTATCATTTTGTCAATGCTGTGCGTTGTATGTCTTTGGAAAACTCTTCATAGATAGTTGCCAACCAAGGTGTAGAGGACAACAGATCGAGATGGTGGGTGACCACATTCATGTCGTTGCGAACGGCAGGACCTGTCTGTGCTTCAACAGGAGTGAGCTGATGGACTTTTCGCGCTGTCTCGTCGATCAACGGCAACATGACACGGAAGTCTATGCCGTGACGTTGCAACACCTCTGCCGACAACGCATAACAATGGTTGGCGAAATTGCAGGCAAAGACGGCTGCAACATGCAGGTATTGGCGGTCGGCGCTGGACAACGGATAGGCTTTTGCCTTGATGCTGTCTGCCAAGGCTAAAGCGGTCTGCAAGGTCTGATCGTCGCTTCCCTCTACAAACAAGGGAATGACTGAGAAATCGACCAACCGCTCCTTGGAAAACGACTGCATGGGATAGAACACTCCGTAATGGCGGGCATGCGCCAACACGTCAATAGACATGGATCCTGCGGTATGAAAGAAGATTTGTTCTTCCCTACCCTTCACCACTTGTCGGGCTATGTCTTCAAGGGCATTGTCGGAAACCGAAAGGATAAAGGCGTCTGCCCTAACAGGCAGTTTGTCTATCCTGTCGGTAGGACACGCACCAACACGCTGCGCCAGTTCCTGGGCAGACTGCATGGTACGACTATATACTGCCACGATGTCATGGCCCACTTGATGGAGGGCAACGGCAAGATTGGTGGCGAGGCGTCCTGCGCCAATCAATACGATCTGCATCAGAACTTGTTGAGGTGTACGTTCTCCCACTTCAGCCGGTCTTCATTCTGAGGCTTGCGTTCGTCTGCTTTATGACCGACTGCCAAGATGCAGAGGCAATGAAGGTTTTCGGGAATGTCGAGCACACCCTGGATAACCGTATCGGCACTTGTACCGTCGGAAAGTCCTCTGCCTCTCATCTGCACCCAGCATGAACCAAGTCCGAGGGCCTCTGCCTGATACTGCATGGAAATGGCAGCAATAGAACCGTCTTCCACCCAACAGTCGTTCTGCAGGGGATCACCCAGCACAACAATGGCCAATGCAGCACCCTTCAGAAACTGTCCGCCCAAATCTTTGGCGTCGGAAAGTTTTTCCAGGTCGGTCTTGTCGTCAACCACGACAAACTGCCAGGAGCGCTGCCCCTTGGAGGTGGGTGACATCAGTCCGGCACGCAATATTGTCTTTACATCGTCTCCGTCGATTTCCTGTTCGGTAAACTTACGGTGGGAACGACGCATCTGTACTAAATCCTTAAATTCCATATTCTGTGTTTATAACTTATTATGATGGGATTGTCAACAAGGTCCGTCCAGATCAGATGCTCAGTTCATCAAGCACCTTGATCAGTCCTTTGTTTAATGGTTTGTCGCTGCGGATGGCTTCGCTGAATGGCACAAAGACCACTTCGTTATTGCGCACGCCAATCATCACATTGCGCTGGCCCTGCATCAGTGCCTTGATGGCTCCTACGCCAGTACGGGAGGCCAGGATGCGGTCGTGGGCGGAGGGACTTCCACCTCGCTGCAAATGTCCCAGAATAGATACTCTCACGTCAAACTCAGGGAATTCCTTCTTCACACGGTCTGCATAGTAGAGCGCACCGCATTTGGGACTCTCGGAAACGATGACGATACATGATTTCTTAGACTTTCGGATGCCGCGCTCCATGAAACGTGCGAGCTGATCGACATCGGTAGATTCCTCAGGAATGATGGCTGCCTCTGCACCACAGGCGATGGCTGAGTTTTGAGCAAGGAAACCAGCGTCACGACCCATGACTTCGATGAAGAAGATGCGTTCGTGGGAGTTGGCAGTATCGCGAATGCGATCGACACACTCCATGATGGTATTCATCGTAGTATCGTAGCCGATGGTTGAGTCAGTACCGTAAAGGTCGTTGTCAATAGTGCCTGGAAGTCCCACTACGGGGAAGTCGTACTCCATAGCAAAATTGCGTGCACCGGTCAACGAACCATTACCGCCAATGACCACAAGGGCATCTATCTCTTCCTTGATACATGTATCGTATGCCTTCTGCATGCCTTCAGGAGTCATAAACTCCTTGGAACGGGCAGTTTTCAGGATGGTACCGCCTCGCGTGATAATGCCACTCACATCCTCAGTCGTGAACGATTTCACTTCGTCTTTGATCAGTCCGTCGTAACCGCGGTAGATGCCTTTTACACTAAGTCCATTACAGATACCCGAACGGGTGACGGCGCGAATGGCTGCATTCATACCGGGAGCATCTCCTCCCGATGTAAGTATTCCTATTGTTTTAATCTTAGACATAATAATATGGTATTAATGAGTTATCCTTCTTAATATTATAATAGGTGTAGTTCTGCCCACAAGACGGCAAGTCCCAACAACCATCCTACTGCAACTTTCGATGTGAGATGGCGCAGATACCATCCCAAACGAACATGTTCCATCTTCATGAGTGCCACACCGCTGACCGATCCTACACAAAGCAGGCATCCGCCTACAGCCGTTGAGAACACCATAATCATCCAATATGCTCCGTTTACCGCCATCTCCCCACTCTCTGCCAGAGGATAGAGCATGATATGGTTTAAGCCCACGGTAAAGGAGTCTGCCACGGCACTAAGCAGTCCTGCTCCAATGCCAAGCAACCAATTGTTATGGAATGTTTCTGCCAACCAAATGCCTATATCGCCAAGCACTCCCGTTTCAAGCATGACACCCATGCCCATCATGATTCCCATGACAAACAGAATTTGCTGGATGGTGCCATATTGTAAGGCACGGGGGATGCGACGCTGCGCCATCTGATCAGCATTCATCAATCGGCGGTTGAAAGCTTCGTTGACAAGCCAAAGCACGCTCAAGACGCACAAAGCGCCTAAGAAGGGGGAGAGTTTGGTGATATTGTGAAATGTTGGGATGAACCACAATCCGCCGATGCCCACAAAGAGCATGACCAATCGTTGCCAACGGTTCAGACGAGTATCGTCACCACGGTAAGGAGAGGCTATCCACTCGGTATCGAGGCGGTCGGGCAACTCACGATTGATGAGCATGGTAGGAACTATCCAGGCTATCAGGGCAGGCAACAGCATATAGGCTGAGAAATGGCTGGCGGTAACCATGCCATCGCCCCATAGGATAAGTCCGACGGGATCACCTATTACCGTAAAGCATCCGCCACAAGTTGCAGCAAGCACAATGGCAGAACCTACGAGCATCCGTTGGCGTCCGCTCTGCAAAACATTATTCATGATGACAAGCATCATCGTAGTGGTGGTAAGGTTGTCAAGATTGGCAGAGATGATGAAAGTGGCCAGGGTAATGGTCCACAGTAATCGTTTGGAGTTGCGTGTCCGGATCCATTCGGAAATGAAATCGAAGCATCCGTTGTTGTTCAACAGTTCGATAATCGACATGGTGGCCAACAAGAACATAACGATTGCCGCAGCCTTGCCTACATACTTCAAGAAGACATTCTCGCAAATGAAATACTTGACTGTTTCACTATTTGGAGTGCGGCCTGATAGGTATTCGAGGTAATCCGCAGGGTGTTGCTGCATGACAAAGTCTGTGCCATAACAAACATAGACCACCCATCCAGCCGTGCCAAGGAACATGGCAATTGCAGCTTTGTTGACACCGGTAAAATGACCAGTGGCAATCAGCAAATATGCCGCAACGAACATGAGTACGATAATCAGTGTCATAGGTTTACGCCTTTTATTTTGTTGCGACTACAAAGGTAGGCTATTTTCAGCAAATGCGCAACGTTTTTGGAGAATATTTCAATCACGGTCATCGAGCACAGGGAATTTTTCACGTCTTCTTAACAGTTCCGACTGGGAGAGTGCTACGCTGACAGCCTCTGCTGTATCGCCAAGAGAAACCATCGTGCGACCGATAGGGTCAATGGCGCAACTCCCACCAATATAATGTGTGACTAAATCGTCACCGACCCTGTTGACTCCTATGAAATAGGATTGATTCTCTATAGCCCGGGCGGCTGTAAGTATCTGCCAAGCCGATTGGCGACCTTGGGGCCAATTAGCCACCAAGAGGATGACATCATACGCCCGATCGTCTGCATAACGTATCCAGCAGGGGAAGCGCAGGTCGTAACAGGTCAGCAGAAGGATTCTCATTCCTTCATACTCGACAATGGTGTGATGCTGTCCGGGAGTATAATGTAGGTTTTCGCCGCCATAAGAGAAAAGATGATGCTTGTCATAATACACCACACGGTCATGGCGTCCGTCAACAAAATAAAGTCGGTTGCGATATGCCCCTTCATCATCTCGTACGGCAAGACTGCCACAGATGGCACAACGGCGCCGTGCCGCTTCTTCCTTCATCCACTGCAAAGCCACGCTATGCTTTTCATCTGGAACATTCTCCATGGTGTCTGTTACAAATCCGGTACTCCACATTTCCGGCAAGACATATAAATCGCTTCCTGGCTGGGAGTCCATAAGAGCTGTTGCACGCAAGATATTCCCGCGTTCATCCATCCATTTAGAGTCAATCTGTAACAGCGTGACTTTCATCTTTTTAACGCCTTATCAATAATTCATTTGTTTAATAGACATTTTGCCATTCAGCGATACAACGACTTCTGCCTGATAACAACTGGCATCATCTGGAATTCCTATGGTTGCCAAGAAACGGAATCCGTCGGCACCGACCTTATCATATTCCAAATTTCCCAATACCGACTGTTCCAAGACACCTTTGGGCACATATTTTTTAAACATCTGTTTGCGGAAATCCTGTGAATAAACGCGTGCTGAACCCTGGAAGATACTCAGATGGATAATATTGTCGTAATAGACATTCTCCACTTGAAGTCCGTCGTCATTATAACTGTTTTTCGTCACCTTGTATTTGGACGGATTGACTGCCACATAACAATGATAGCGGTTTTTGTCGTACATCACCACGGTATCGGTCTTTGTGATCTGTCTGCTTGTAAGAACCTTGCCGTGGCGTTTTCGCTTAAAGACATTCGCGTCTTCCGGATCGGTACTCTTGACAAGTTTCACCACGTCACCTCCGGCATTCTTGAACCACAATACATGGGGCATTTGCTTGACGATAGGATATTTGATGTCGTTGTCGCCAATAAACAAGGTGTCGTTGATCACACGGAAATAGGCAGGCACACTGGTAGAGTCAGAAAAATAGACGGTATCGCCCTGCATCTTAAAGACCACCATCTCTGATTCCTGATCCATCCAAACGCCTTGCAACAACTGTTTGGCTTGCTTGCTTTCTGCACGCTCTTCTACTTGACCAGCCGATTGTTGTTTACAACCGACAGATAGAAAGACAGACACAACGAGACAAAGAGTATATTTCAATTTACACATTCACTTACCAATACATTGATATTCAAATCCATTTTCTTCAAGTTCCTCGCTATCAAAAATATTACGACCGTCGATGACCAGCGGGCGTCGCATGGCCTTACGAATCACTCCCCAGGTGGGCAAGCGAAACTCTTTCCATTCGGTCAGCAACAGAAGTGCATCTGCTTCAAGTACAGCGTCATACATATCACGACAATAAGAAATACTATCGCCGATACGACGCTTACACTCTGCCATGGCCACAGGGTCGTAGGCACGAACCGTACATCCTGCCTCAAGCAGCAATCCGATCATGACGAGTGCTGTGGACTCACGCATATCGTCGGTTTCCGGCTTGAACGAAAGTCCCCAAAGGGCTATCGTCTTACCTTCAAGCGACTCTCCGTCGAAAGCACGTTTCAGTTTATCGAAGAGTATGCTCTTCTGACGCTCGTTGACGCGCTCCACCGCCTTGAGCACCTCCATGGAATAGCCGTTTTGATCGGCAGTTTTGATCAGCGCCTTCACATCTTTAGGAAAACAACTTCCACCATAGCCACAACCTGCATAGAGGAACTTGCGGCCAATGCGGGTATCTGCTCCTATTCCTGCACGTACCATATTGACATCCGCACCCACGCGTTCACAAAGGTTGGCAATATCGTTCATAAATGAAATACGCGTGGCAAGCATGGAATTGGCTGCGTATTTAGTCATTTCCGCAGACGGAATATCCATAAAGATGACACGGAAGTTATTGATAAGAAATGGCTTATAGAGTTTTGTAAGCACCTTCTTGGCCTGTTCACTCTCCACACCAACCACTACACGGTCGGGAGACATGAAATCCTTAATAGCATTTCCCTCTTTAAGGAACTCAGGATTAGACGCCACATCGAAAGGAACATCCACTCCACGCTTGGCAAGCTCTTCCTCTATAGCCTTGCGCACCTTACGGGCCGTACCAACAGGAACTGTCGATTTGGTAACCACAACCACATAATGATTCAGATTCTGACCGATGGTGCGTGCAACCTGCAATACATATTTAAGGTCTGCAGAACCATCCTCATCGGGAGGTGTTCCAACAGCCGAAAATACAATCTGCACATCATCAAGTACAGCAGTCAAATCGGTAGTGAACTTCAGACGACCGGCTGCCACATTCTTCTTAACAAGTTCGTCAAGTCCGGGCTCATAAATGGGAATCTCCCCATTCTTAAGTCGCTCGATTTTGCCGGCATCAACGTCCACACACGTCACATTAGCTCCCGTATCGGCAAAACAAGTACCCGATACAAGACCCACGTAACCAGTTCCAACAATTGCTATATTCATATTCCTTAATTAATATTATTATAAAGAGACTGACATAAGCCACCTATCTCTTTTTTTGTGGTTTTATGTTTGCAAAAGTAACAATTATTCTTTTAATACGGAAATTTTTTTTTGCTTTTATAGCGCTTTTATCTTTATTTTTATTTGTAATTCTCGTAAAAAATGAGTAATTTTGCACACGTGATTGAACTGAAGAGACATTTAGAGATATTGTTGCTTGACAACGATTGCGTCGTGGTCCCCGATTTCGGAGGCTTCGTAGCATATCATGTATCTGCACATTTTGACGAAACAGACAATACGTTTATTCCGCCAATGAGAACTCTTGGCTTCAATCCGCAACTCAAGATGAACGACTCGCTCTTGGCACAGTCATACGTGGAAGCCTACGACATCAGCTATCCCGAAGCCATACAACGCATCGAGAATGAAGTGGCCGAGTTGCGCGAAACAATCGCTCAACAAGGATCATATATACTCGACGGAATAGGTACGCTGTCAGGCAACGATGAAGGCGGATACCTCTTCACACCCTGTGAAGCAGGAATTTTGACACCAGACCTTTACGGCTTAAACACCTTCAACCTTGCTCCAATAGCCGAAAGCCTCTCTCTTGCCGACACAAACCAAAAGACAGAAGAAACTGCGAAAGCCGACGTTCCTGCTCCAAAGGTACAAACGCCCGCAACTCAAACAAAGAGCGTTGCAATCCCCCAGCCCACCCTTACTGAGATCTTGGATGAAGACGAAGACGAAGAGCGAACCATCAGTATCAAACTCTCGTGGATTCGCAATACCGTTGCCGTGGCTGCATCTGTCATTCTCTTCCTCATGATGAGTACGCCCATAGCCAACAGCAACTATAGTTCGCAAGCCATCACAGGACTAAAGCAAGACATGGTCTATCAACTGGTCAATAAAGATGCGTCTGACAAGCCGGCTATTACAAAGTCCGTAGTGGAAACGATTCATAAACCAGTAGCTGACGCCACAAATACGCAAGAGTTCAATAGCGAGCCGGTACGTAAAATAGAAAAAGAGGCTATCAGCGAAAAAAGCGCAGAGAAACCGGCTGTGACCCGTCCAAGCAATACCGCACGCCCCTACTGTTTGGTTCTGGCAAGTCGCGTGAAGAAGGCCAATGCCGAAGAATTTGTAAAGAAGCTCAAAGACCGTGGATTTAAAGACACGGAGATCTATATTCACAACAATGTGGTAAGAGTGACCTATGGACATTTTCGTACTGAAGACGAAGCCTATAGTGAACGCAACAACCTCCGCTTTGAAGATGATTTCACCGAAGCGTGGGTTTATAAAAAGACTAATGTATGAAGCGTATCCGTTGCCCAAAATGTGATGCGTATATCACGTTCGACGAAACAAAATACGAAGCAGGACAATCCCTGGTATTTCAATGTGCCGAATGCGGAAAGCAGTTTGGCATAAGAATCGGCGTTTCAAAACTCCGAGAAACTCAACGTAAGGAGAACGAAATTGCCAATGCACAATTCTCCAATCTGGAAACAGACTGCGGAAGTATTGTTGTGATCGAAAACGTATTCCACTACAAGCAAGAATTACCACTACGCATGGGTGATAATGTCATAGGACGCTATCAAAAAGGAAATCCTATCAACACTGCTTTCGAAACTGTTGACCCAAGCGTGGACCTCAATCATTGTACCATCACGGTAAGTCGCAACAAGCGTGGCGAACTGCAATATACACTCAGCGACAACAATAGCAATACTGGAACATTTGTTGACAATGTAGAGCTTTCACCTCGTGAGCGCAGAAGTATTGAAGACGGAACTCTCTTCACCCTTGGTGCAACAAGTATTATACTGCGCACCCCACAAAAGGAAGAAGAATAATCCCAGTCATATTTCCACCTCGCAGAACTTTACAAGCAAATAAGTATAACTTACTTATTGACAAAAACATAATACATATCAGGTAATACAACAGGGTTGCCTGATGTGCATCTTTGTATTCAAAATTTACGTCAAAACATACTTACGATTTACCTTCCACATCCGAACGCCACATCCCGACCCCATCCCGACGGCTTCCCGAAGCCGAGAGCAGAGCTGAAAGTTCACTTTTGAGCTTTGCCGAGGCAAAGAAGACCAGGTCAAAGACCGCCAGCATTTACCCACATAAAGAATGCAAACAGCATTATTATGCAGAAGAAATTGCAGAATAGCCATTTTTCATTCATTACCTTTGGTAATGTAACAAAAAAACAGTATCTTTGCAAGGAATTAAATCAAAGATACAAACACCCTTAAAGAAAATGAAAAAACCAACAGCCATTCTGCTCCTACATTGCCCCGACCAACAGGGCATTATCTCTGAAGTGACCCGTTTTATCACAGACAACCAAGGCAACATCGTATACCTCGATCAGTATGTTGACAAACAAGACGGGATGTTCTTTATGCGAATTGAATGGGAATTAGAAGGCTTCACGATTCCACGCGAAAAAATTTTAGAGTATATCAACACACTCTACGCACAACGCTACCAGATGACCTGCAACCTATATTTTTCTGACAAACGCCCAAGAATGGCCATCTTCGTATCCAAAATGAGCCATTGCCTCTACGACCTGTTGGCACGTTGGAAAGCCGGAGAATGGGAGGTTGACATTCCATGCATCGTATCCAACCACGAAGACCTGCGCTATGTGGCAGAGCAATTCAATATTCCATATTATGTCTGGAGCATCAAGAAAGACCACTCCAACAAAGCCGAGGTAGAGGCTGCTGAAATGGAACTGCTCAAGAAAGAAAAAATCACTTTCATCGTTCTCGCACGATACATGCAGATCATCAGCGACGATATGATTAAGTCCTACCCCAACCATATCATCAACATCCACCACTCATTCCTCCCGGCTTTCGTAGGCGCAAAGCCCTACCACCAAGCATGGGAACGTGGTGTGAAGATCATCGGAGCCACCAGTCATTATGTAACAGCAGAACTCGACGCAGGCCCCATCATCGAACAGGACGTGACACGAATCTCCCACAAAGACACACCAGAAAGCCTCGTGCTGAAAGGTAAAGACTTGGAGAAAATCGTGCTCTCACATGCTGTATCCAAACATATTCAGCGTAAAATTCTGACATTCAAAAACAAGACAATCATATTCTCATAATATGCAGGTAGCCATCGTAAAATATAATGCAGGCAACATCTTCTCGGTAGTCAACGCACTACGCAGACTGGGTATAGAACCCCTGCTGACCGACTCTGCCGAAGCGCTGCAACAGGCAGACAGGGTGCTCTTCCCTGGACAAGGTGAAGCACGCGGTGCCATGGAATACCTCAAGGCTCGACGCCTCGACGAAGTAATCCGCTCGTTGCGCCAGCCCGTGCTCGGCATCTGCGTCGGCCAACAACTGCTCTGCCGCCACTCAGAAGAAGGCAACGTCGATTGCATAGGAATATTTGAAGCAGAAGTGAAGCGATTCTGCCCACAACATCACGAAGACAAAGTTCCCTGCATGGGATGGAACAAGATTATCAAGCCATCTGCCGACACGACCGGACACGATACGCCTTGCGCCCTCTTCAAAGGACTACCAACCTTCGGACCAAGCGAAGGAGAGGCTTACGCCTACTTCGTTCATAGCTACTATGTTCCCCTCTGTCAGCAAACGGCTGCCGTGGCAGACTATATCCTCCCCTACTCGGCAGCACTTCAAAAAGACAATTTCTATGCCTGCCAGTTCCACCCGGAAAAGAGTGGAAAGACAGGCGAAACAATCCTCAAAAACTTCTTGGCCCTATGATAGAACTCATCCCTGCCATTGACATCATCGACGGACAATGCGTCCGACTGACCAAAGGTGACTACAACCAGAAGACCGTCTATCACAACCGGCCTGCTGACGTTGCTGCCGAATTTGAAAAACTCGGTTTCAAGCGCCTCCATGTCGTTGATCTCGATGGGGCAAAATCCAAACATATCGTCAACAAGGAGACACTACAGGATATCACAACAGAGACACAGCTCACCGTAGATTTTGGAGGAGGCATCAAAACCGACGACGATATCGAGAAAGCATTCCGTCATGGAGCAAGCATGGTTACCGTAGGATCCATTGCCGTGACAAATCCAGAACTCTTCATCTCATGGCTGGAGAAATACGGAGCTGAACGCATGATTCTCGGAGCGGATGTACGCAACGGAATGATTAGCATCAACGGATGGAAAGAGGACTCTGCTGAACCGCTGCTTCCCTTCCTCAAACGCTACATCGACGCAGGCGTCAAATACGTACTCTGTACAGAAATCTCAAAAGACGGAACACTACAAGGGCCTGCCATTGACCTTTATCGTCAGATCATGGAGACTTACCCCCAACTGCATCTCATCGCAAGCGGAGGAGTATCCTCACTCGACGACATCAAAGCACTCGACGCTGCAGGAATCCCTGCCGTGGTCTTTGGAAAAGCCATCTACGAAGGACGTATCGACATGAAAGAACTCATGGCTTACCATAACGCCTCGGCACAATGACAACATAAGAACAACAAGAGAATATTCAATAATATGGGACTTGCCAAACGAATCATACCTTGCCTCGACGTAAAAGACGGACAAACCGTCAAAGGCACCAATTTCGTCAACCTCAGAGCTGCAGGAGATCCTGTGGAACTGGCTAAAGTATATAGCCAGCAAGGAGCCGACGAACTGGTTTTCCTCGACATTACCGCCTCCTACGAAGAGCGCAAGACCTTTACAGAAATGGTCACACGGGTGGCACAGGAAATCAATATCCCCTTCACCGTCGGCGGAGGCATCAACGAACTTGCCGATGTGGAGCGCCTGCTCTATGCCGGCGCAGACAAGGTGAGCGTCAATAGTGCGGCCTTGCGAAATCCGAAACTCATAGAAGATATTGCCAACCGATTCGGTTCTCAAGTCTGTGTATGCGCCATCGACGCTCGCAACGATGAGGACGGATGGCATTGCTACCTCAAAGGCGGAAGAGAACGCACCGAACACAACCTCTTTGAATGGGCACACGAAGCACAAGAGCGCGGAGCAGGAGAAATCCTGTTCACAAGTATGGACCACGACGGAGTAAAAACAGGATTTGCCAACGAAGCCCTGCGCCAACTCACAGACAACCTCTCCATACCCGTCATCGCAAGCGGAGGAGCTGGAGCAATGGAACACTTCCGCGACACTTTCATAGAAGGACATTCAGACGCAGCACTCGCAGCAAGCGTTTTCCACTTCGGCGAAATCGCCATACCGACACTCAAACAGTATTTACACCAACAAGGCATCAAAGTAAGATTATGAAAATAGATTTTGAAAAAATGGACGGCCTCGTGCCTGCCATCATCCAGGACGCAACAACAAAAAACGTGCTCATGCTCGGCTTCATGAATGAAGAGGCCTATAAGAAAACCATCGAAACAGGTCATGTCACATTCTGGAGCAGAAGCCGTCAGACCCTTTGGACAAAAGGTGAGACGTCTGGACATTTCCTCAATCTCGTCAGCATCAAAAACGATTGCGACAACGACACGCTCCTCGTCAGAGTCAATCCCGTTGGACCTACCTGCCACACAGGTACCGACACCTGCTGGGGAGAAGACAACGAAACAAGTCCCATACTTTTCCTCACCGAACTGCAGGATTTTATCGACAAGCGCAAAAAGGAAATGCCTGAGGGATCTTACACAACAAGCCTTTTCAACAAAGGCATCAACAAAATATCACAAAAAGTTGGAGAAGAAGCACTTGAAACAGTAATAGAAGCCACAAACGGTACTGACGAGCACCTGGTCTATGAGGCATCAGACCTGCTCTACCATCTCCTCGTCATGCTTACCGCCAAAGGACTCCGCATCGAGGATGTCGCAGCAGAACTGCAAAAACGCCACGACCCCAACTGGGACAAAAAACGCCGCCAAGAAAAGGCTAAAGGAACTATGAAATAAAACTTTTTAAAGCTTCCATATATGCTGATAGACTATAAAAACGCCACCATCCGCCAAGATGACGGGTCTCTCGTACTCGAACATGTGGATTTCCATGTCAACGAGGGCGAATTCATCTACATCATCGGTCGTGTAGGTTCAGGAAAGAGTACACTACTCAAAACACTCTACTTCGAACTCGACTTGGACGAGGCAGACAATGCCATGGTTTTCAACCACGATATCCGCAAATTGAAACGCAGATACGTACCTGCCTTGCGCCGACAGATGGGAATTATCTTCCAGGATTTCCAACTCCTGAGCGACAGAAACGTTCACGACAATCTGCAGTTTGTGCTCAAAGCTACAGGATGGAAAGATAAGGAAGAAATCGAACAGCGCATCAGCGAAGTCCTTGAAGACGTTGAAATGACAGAAAAAACAGAGCGAATGCCTCACGAACTCTCCGGCGGAGAACAGCAACGCATCGCTATTGCACGCGCCATTCTCAACAAACCCAAGGTTATCATAGCCGATGAACCAACAGGCAATCTTGACCCAGAAACAGCCAACAACATCATACAGCTGCTGAGAAATGTTACACAGACAGGAACGTCCGTCGTAATGACTACCCACAATATTCCTTTGCTGAAGGATTATCCTGGCATCGTCTATCGGTGCTGCGGAAAACATCTCGAACTGGTTACCGACGATTACAACAAGATCATGATGCTCTCCGACGATACTGACAGTTCGCAGGAAACATACAACAGCGGATATGAAGTGCGAGAAGACCTGTCTGTTTGAAGCAAAATACAAAGTAGAACAAAATTAAAATAAACATACACTATGAAAGTAATGAAATTTGGCGGTACTTCGGTAGGTTCACCAAGCCGCATGAAGGAAGTTGTCAACCTGGTTACGAAATCAGGTGAACCCGTTTTCATCGTTCTCTCTGCCATGTCAGGAACAACAAACTCTCTGATAGAAATCTCTGATTATCTCTACAAGAAGAATCCGGAGGGAGCGAACGAAGTGATCAATATGCTTGAAAAGAAATACATGAAGCATGTTGAAGAACTCTACACCACCGACGAGATGAAACAAAACACCCGTGAATTCATCGCATCGGAGATGAACTACCTGCGCTCCTTCACCAAAGAGCTCTTCACTTCGTTTGAAGAGAAAAGCATTGTGGCTCAAGGTGAAATGATGTCAACCAACATGGTGGTCAACTACATGAAAGAACAAGGTATCAAGGCTGTACTGCTCAACGCACTCGATTTCATGCGCACCGACAAAAACTCGGAACCTGACCCCACCTACATCCGCGAGAAACTCTCTGCCATCATGGAGAAGAACCCTGACAATCAGGTATATATCACCCAAGGATTCATCTGCCGTAATGCCTATGGCGAGATAGACAACCTCCAACGTGGCGGTTCTGACTATACTGCATCGCTCATCGGAGCAGCTATCAACGCCGAGGAAATCCAGATCTGGACAGATATTGACGGTATGCACAACAACGACCCACGTGTCGTTGAAAAGACCGAACCCGTACACCACCTCCATTTCGAAGAGGCTGCTGAATTGGCATATTTCGGTGCTAAAATCCTGCACCCCACCTGCATCCAACCTGCAAAATATGCCGGAATCCCCGTACGTCTGCTCAACACGATGGATCCTGAGGCTGAAGGTACTACCATTTCCAACCAGACTGAATATGGCAAAATCAAGGCTGTTGCTGCAAAAGACAATATCATCGCCATCAAGATCAAGTCTAGCCGCATGCTCCTCGCAACAGGTTTCCTGCGCAAGGTATTCGAAATCTTTGAGAGCTACCAAACTCCTATCGACATGGTTTGTACGTCAGAAGTGGGAGTTTCCATGTCAATAGACAACTCCGCACACCTTGGAGAAATCGTTGACGAACTCAAGAAATACGGCACAGTAACCGTAGATACCGGCATGTGCATCATCTGTGTGGTAGGTGACCTCGACTGGTCAAACATCGGATTCGAAACCATGACGCTCGACGCCATGAAGAATATCCCTGTTCGCATGGTCAGCTATGGTGGTTCTAATTATAATATCTCATTCCTTATTCGCGAGGAAGATAAGAAACGTGCACTTCAAAGTTTAAGTGATACCTTATTCAATAAGTAAAACCAACGACAAAGGGAGGAGACCTCTCTACTAAGGCTCCTCCCGATTGCCTGAAATGCAAAATAGACAACACAATGACAAAAGGACAATTTCCCACCCATAAATTTCAACAACTCCGCACCCCTTTCTACTACTATGACACAGAACTGTTGCGCAAGACTCTTCAGACCATCTGTCAAGAGACTATGCGACATGAAGGTTTCTGCGTACACTATGCCGTAAAAGCTAATGCAAACCCATACCTGCTCCGCATCATCAGAGAGGCTGGACTGGGAGCCGACTGCGTGAGTGGCGGCGAAATAGAAGCAGCTCTCAAAGCAGGATTCCCTGCCTCTAAAATTGTCTATGCGGGCGTAGGAAAGAGCGACTGGGAGATCAACCTCGGACTCGACAAAGATATTTTCGCTTTCAACGTGGAGAGTATTGCCGAATTAGAGGTTATCAACGAACTGGCTGCCGCCAAGGGAAAGGTGGCTCGCATTGCCCTTCGCATCAATCCTAACGTAGGAGCACACACCCATGCCAATATCACCACCGGACTGGCTGAAAATAAATTCGGTATTGCCATGGACGACATGCTGGCAAGCATCGAAGAAGCTGCCAAACTCAACAACGTGAAATTTGTAGGCCTCCATTTCCACATCGGAAGCCAGATCCTCGACATGGGCGATTTTGAAGCGCTCTGCAACAGAATCAACGAACTGCAGGACCTACTGGAAAAACACCACATCCAGATAGAAAACGTCAACGTGGGCGGAGGTCTCGGCATCGACTACCAACACCCCAACCGAGTCCCCATTCCCAATTTCCAGGATTATTTCAACGTATATGCCAAAAAGTTGCGCTTGCGTCCAGGACAAACCCTACATTTTGAGTTAGGTCGTGCCGTAGTCGCACAATGTGGAACGCTCATCGCGCGTACCTTATATATAAAACAAGGCGCCGTCAAGCAGTTTGCCATCATCGACGCTGGAATGACAGACCTCATCCGCCCTGCCCTCTATCAAGCCTATCATAAGATAGAGAACATTTCGAGCGACGAACCTGCCGACACCTACGATGTGGTAGGACCAATCTGTGAGTCAAGCGACGTATTTGCCAAACAGATAGACCTCAACAAATGCCATCGTGGTGACTTGATTGCCATCCGGTCTGCTGGAGCTTATGGAGAAATCATGGCTTCACAATACAATTGCCGCCAACTGCCGAAAAGCTACATGAGCGAAGATCTATAAACACCATAACACTCTCATCATCAAAGGACTATGACTATCACATTCGACTATTTCTCTATTGCAATATCTGTTTTCCTATTGCTGTTGGCCCTCATCTCTCCTTGGTTCAGCAGCATGGCAAGACGTCCCCGTATCAAAATGGCTGACGACATACAGAATGCCTCGGAGAACGATGTCGATGAAAGCACCTGCAATAGTGATTCTACAGAGACGACGGAGGTTCATACCCCAACAGGGGCAACCTCCGCACTACCGTTTGTTTCCATTGTCCTGGCCGTACACGACAATGCCTGTGAATTGGAAGAAAGACTGCCCCAACTCTTGGAACAACAGTACCGGGGAAAATGGGAGGTCATCATTGTCGATGAATCATCAACGGATGATACACAAGACGTGCTTACGCGTGCAAAAGCTAAATATCCACGGCTCTACACCACTTTCATTCCCGAATCAAGCCATTACATCAGTCGCAGGAAACTCTCGCTTACCATGGCCGTCAAGGCCTCAAAGGGCGATTGGATTTTGATAACCGACATAGACTGCAAACCCACAGGCAACCGCTGGTTGGCAACCATGGCGGAACACGCAACCGACGACAAAGACCTGGTCATGGGCTACACCAGTTATGATGCCGACACTCCTGCCTATTGGCGCTATGACCGCCTCAACACGCTGTGTTACCAACTGCATCGCATCAAAAACGGAATTGCCTATCGTAACATCGGCTGCAATCTGATGTTCCGTAAATCAGACTTTATCCAACAAAAGGGATTTCTCCACAACCTGGTTCATCTTCGGGGAGAATACGACTTCATTGTCAACGAGATGGCAACACCAGACCGCACCGCTTTTGTCTATGATTTTCAAGCGCAGCTCTGTCAGCGTTGCCCTGCTGACAAGACGTGGCTTTACGACCATCTCTACTATTTAGAGAGTCGCACGCTGATGAAGCGCGGATTACGACATCGACTGCTCTGCAACACCGACCAATGGATGCTCCATCTGGGATGGCTGCTTCCCATGGCAGCGCTTGCCTATGCCATATCCGCATCAAACCTCGTCGTGACCGTTGCTGCCACCGTAGCCCTTCTGCTGACATTGGTAACACGACTGACCATCTTCCTCAGCACCTGCAGACAGTTTGACGAACACATCTCCTGGTGGAAGGCACCATGGCTTGAAGTGCGAACCATCTGGCAAAACGCATGGTTGATGTGGCGGCATCGGCGAGCCGACCGCTTTGATTTTATCCGAAAATAATTTCAGAGAAGCACACACAGCCTATTATCACAATTTTCAAACTTCACATCAAGTTTACGTCTCATGAATATCCTACACTACTTCGACAAGACAGACAGCATGACCGACCAATATATCGCCATGCTGTCAAGAGTGTCTTCACATGAGACTGCGATGTTCTTCGCCACAGACTGCCAGGAGGCGCTGAAAATACTCCAGATGGCAGACATCAACATCCTCCACATACACGGATGCTGGCGTACATCGACTGCCAGACTTTTTACCAAAGCTCGCACCAAGGCCATTCGCTTGGTCGTCTCTCCCCACGGACAGCTGGAACCTTGGTTTTTCAACCAGCGGTATTGGAAAGAGAAGCTCCCTAAAGCCTTACTGTTCCAACGCCGTATCATCAGTCAGGCATATGCCATCGTTGTGGAGGGAGCCATGGAAGAAGAGTGTCTGCGCAAACTAAACTGGAACAAACGCATCATCATTGTGCGCAACCCCATTATCACCTGTTCCATCACAGCCGAAGAAACACTCCGACAACTGACACAGATCTACCGACGCATCATGGACAGCAATACCATCGAACTGATGCAACCGGAAACCTTGTCAACACTCCGACTGGCCATCAAGGCTGGAATCACCCAAGATATCCGCTGGCTTAATCTGCCGGCATCACACACGCCGCCACACCTTGACGAAGAAGGGTGGCGCCAGATCCGCTGTTATGCACAGCAGGAGCAAATTGAACAGCTGATAGACAGAGGACTTCGTATCCTGCAATGCGATTGCCCTCACATCGACGAAATGAAGTCGCACCCCTTCTTTCCCGACCACTACCAACCGTCAAAGGGAATAGAAGAAACCATCGGAATGAGTTTCACCAGCGAAAACAAACGACTGATAGAAACCTTCCGACTGTTGCATCGTCTCATATCCCGTAACAAACTAACTGTCTGTCACCTATGCGAACTCGACAAAGAATTACGCGAACACGACTGCAACGAAGAGAAACTCACAGAGAGTTTAGAAGAACTCCGGCTGCTGAAAAGCGCCAGACGCCTGATGCAGGTCATGGTTGAGGAAACCGGCTTCGACGAAGGATTCATGCCATTCCCCCCACTCAACGACCGCGTCACCAGAAACATAGAACGACAAATCAAAAACCATCTGAAGATATGACGAAAGAATCCGTTACCCTCCGTCGCGACATGCACTATTTGCAACTCCTGTCCAACAGTTTCCCTACTGTTGCGGCAGCATCGACGGAAATCATTAACCTTGAAGCAATACTCAATCTCCCCAAGGGCACAGAACACTTCCTTGCCGACTTACACGGTGAGAGCGAGGCTTTCCAGCATGTTTTGAAAAACGCATCTGGAAATATCAAGCGTAAGGTGGGCGAACTCTTTGCCGGCGACATCCGCGACAAAGAACAGCGAGAACTGTGCACGCTCATCTATTATCCCGAACAGAAAATCGAACTCATCAAAGCCGCTGAATCCGATCTGGAGGACTGGTACCATATCACCATCCATCGGTTGGTGGCTGTTTGCCGCGACGTCAGCAGCAAATACACACGTTCTAAGGTTAGAAAATCGCTGCCTCCCGATTTCTCTTACATCATCGAAGAACTGCTTCATGAGCGTACCGACGATACTGACAAGGCTGCCTACGTCACCGTGATTGTAGATACGATTATTTCTACAGGACGTGCCGACGACTTCATCATCGCCCTCTGCCACGTCATCCAGCGACTCGCCATCGACCAATTACACATCCTGGGCGACATCTTCGACCGAGGCCCCGGTGCCCACATCATCCTCGACACCATGCGCCATTACCATTCCTGGGACATCCAGTGGGGCAACCACGATATTCTATGGATGGGCGCTGCTGCCGGCAACGATGCCTGTATCTGCAATGTGCTGCGCCTTTCGTTGCGCTACGCCAACTTAGCCACTCTCGAAGAGGGCTACGGCATCAACCTCGTACCATTGGCAACCTTTGCCATGGAGACCTACGGCGACGATCCCTGCAAAGAGTTCAAACCCAAACTTCTGAAAGGTTCCCACCTCGATGAAAAGACCATGCGCCTCACGGCATTGATGCACAAGGCCATCACCGTCATACAGTTCAAGACAGAAGCTACCATCTTCAAGCGCCGCACTGAATGGGCAATGCAGGACCGTTGCCTGCTCGAAGCGATTGACTATGCTCACGCCACCTGCACCATCGGCGACACCGCTTACCCCATGACTTCCTGCCTCTTCCCCACTATCGTATCAGGTCCCGACTGTCAACCGACATTCGAACTGACTCCCGAAGAGACACAGTTGATGGAGAAGCTCCACCACTCGTTTCAAGTCAGCGAGAAGCTCCACAAGCACGTCAAGATGCTCCTGTCACATGGTTGCATGTACAATATCAGCAACCACAACCTGCTGTTTCACGCCTCCTGTCCGCTCAATGCTGACGGTTCGCTGAAGAGCGTTGCACTCTATCATGGAGAGCATTACAGCGGTATGGAACTGATGACACGCTTGGGCATGCTCATCCGTTCTGCATTCAATAGCGATACAGATCCGGAACTTCGTCAGTACGCCATCGACTATTTCCTCTATCTTTGGTGTGGTAAAGACTCACCCTTGTTTGACAAATCCAAAATGGCTACGTTTGAGCGTTATTTCCTTACTGACTGCGAGACCTATAAAGAGGAGAAAGGCTACTATTTCCAGTTGCGCGACTCCGAAGAAGTCTGCGACCGCATCCTTGATGCATTCGGTGTGGCAGGCCCCAACCGCCACATCATTAACGGCCACGTTCCAGTCCATGCCTCCAAAGGTGAGAACCCCATCAAAGCCAATGGCAAACTGATGGTCATCGATGGAGGATTCTCCGAGGCGTATCATAGCGAGACAGGTATTGCGGGCTACACCTTGGTCTATCACTCACGTGGATTCCAGTTGGTTCAACACGAACCCTTCACAAGTGCTTCCGATGCTATCAGAAAAGGTTCCGACATCAAGTCAACAACCCAGTTGGTCGAACTCTCCACCCATCGCATGCATGTGGCAGATACCGACAAGGGTGACGAACTGCGTGCACAGATTGACGACCTCCGACAGCTGCTCTATGCCTACCGTCATGGTTTTGTGAAAGAAAAGAAATAGTGCCCTACCCTATGGCAACAGTAATCATCTCGCTCGGTTCCAACCATCGGCAGGCCGCCCACATCCAGTGGGCGTCACAATGGCTGCAGACTATGCTGACCGACACCACATGCAGTCGCCTCTTATGGACTACCGACATCAAAGGCAGCGGCATCATGTATATGAACCGCTTGATCAAAGGCACGACCGACTTGTCTGCCGACTCCCTCAACGCGTTGCTTAAGGCTGCAGAACAGCGTTGCGGCCGACAGGGAAGTCGGGTGTCTGTCGATCTCGACCTCATGCAGTACGACCAACAGCGGCTGCACCTTCGCGACTGGCCTCGTCCTTATATCCAACAACTAATCAATGACATCTTATGAAACGTTACGTCTCATTCCTTGTCCTGCTCATGACCGCCATCTGTCTGCAGGCACAAGATTTCCAACAGTTCTTCAACGACAGCACCCTGCGCCTCGACTACATCTTTGCCGGTGACAAGAAGAGCCAGCATATCTACCTCGACCAACTCCACAAGAGTGCCGGATGGTACGGTCGGCGTCATCATCTCGACCAACTGCCTTTAGAAGGCAACGGCGACATCACCATGAAAGATGCAGCCACAGGAACCGTCATCTACCGCCACTCCTTCTCCACCCTCTTTCAGGAATGGCTCTCTACTGCCGAAGCACGGCAGACCAGTCGGTCATTTGAAAACGTATTCCTCGTTCCCTACCCCCGCCAAGCTGTAGAGATCACCGTCACCCTGCGCGACTATCATGCCCGCACCATGGCATCGATGACCCATCGTGTCAATCCCACCGACATCCTCATCCGTCGCCAGCACCAACAGAGCCATTACACCACGATTCATGCTGCTGCCGACACCGCCCGATGCATCCATGTGGCTTTTGTTGCCGAGGGCTACACCATCGGACAGATGGATCAGTATCTTGCCGACTGCCGTGCAGCCACCGAGGCGCTGTTTCGCCACGAACCATTCAAGCAACTGCAAGATCGTTTCAATATCATCGCCATCCAATCGCCTTCCCATGATACAGACGTCAGTCAACCCGGTAAGAACATCTGGCTCGACACCGCCCTGGGAAGCCATTTCGACACCTTCTATTCCACACGCTACCTGACCACCCTGCACCTCAAGCGCCTTCACGACCTGTTGGCAGGAACACCATACGAACATATCATTATCCTGGCGAATACAGCCCACTATGGCGGCGGAGGCGTCTACAATTCCTACAACCTCTGTTACACGCGTGGCCAACAGTTCCTTCCTGTGGTGGTTCATGAATTCGGTCACTCCTTTGGCGGCCTTGGCGACGAATATCCCTACGGTGACGACGACCCCATGTATTTTGCCGATACCGAACCCTGGGAACCCAACCTCACCACCCACACCACGCATCCTGCCAAATGGCAGAAACTCATCGATGAAGGACGCGCCTCGCTGGTAGAGGGTGGCGGCTATCTCACCCATGGCGTATGGCGCGGACAGGAAGATTGTCGTATGCGCACCAACGAGCACCCCGACTTCTGTCCCGTCTGCCAAGAAGCCCTCACCCGCCTCATCAAGTTCTATACCGAAAAATAAACCGGAGCTGGTTTCCGTCCGACAGCGATCCAACACCCATTGGGTCGCTGTCGGTGTGAATAAATCTTAAATAACAGACCATCATCATCATTATCTGTAATTTTTCACTACCTTTGTATCATACTTACAAGAAGAAATAAGGGGTGCGTCACGATTGTGTTGCTGAGATTATACCCATAGAACCTGATGCAGGTAATGCTGCCGAAGGGATTGCTTCTTTTTTCTCACCTTGATGGTTCAGGCAGAAATCCAGAAGCTGTTTCTATTCCGTATCG
This sequence comes from Prevotella sp. P3-92, assembly GCF_002251205.1. Taxonomy (NCBI): domain Bacteria; kingdom Pseudomonadati; phylum Bacteroidota; class Bacteroidia; order Bacteroidales; family Prevotellaceae; genus Prevotella; species Prevotella sp. P3-92. Next base: position 28,333 of record NZ_NPJE01000024.1, read on the forward strand.
TCTTTGAAAGTACGTCAGCAGATGTACCTCAGAAAAATGAAAACAAAATGAGGTATATTAGCGTACTGACCATAGCAGGATCCGACAGTTGCGGTGGAGCCGGCATCCAGGCAGACCTCAAGACCATGTCGGCCTTGGGCATTTATGCCGCTACCGCCATCACATCCGTCACCGTTCAGAACACCACTGGCGTGCAGGCGGTACAAGCCATCCGTCCAGACATCGTAGCCGGACAGATCAAGGCGGTCATGGACGACATCGCCCCAAAGGTAATCAAGGTGGGAATGGTCAATAATGCAGAGATCATCCGTGCCATTGCCGACACCCTCTCCCCTTATCCCCATGCCACATTGGTGATCGACCCCGTTATGGTTTCTACGAGCGGGGCGCTACTCATGCAACCCCATGCGGTTGAGGCGTTCTGCCAACGCCTCCTCCCCCTATGCACCCTGCTGACTCCCAACATCCCCGAAGCCGAAGTCCTCTCCCACACCTCCATCCGCAGCATAGACGACACAGAACGTGCCGCCCGCCACATTCTGCAACTCGGTTGCAGGGCGGTACTCATCAAGGGCGGACATCTGGAAGGACAGGCCAAGACCGACGTACTCTACCAAGCCGACACCCCTCCGTTGTCATTCTCCCATCCCACCGTTACTACACGCAACACCCACGGCACGGGTTGCACCCTATCCTCCGCCATTGCCTCATTTATCGCCCGTGGCTCATCCCTTCCCGAGGCGATACAACAGGCCAAGTGCTACCTGTCCTCTGCCATAGAAGCCGGCAAGGATGTCAGCATAGGAAGGGGCAACGGCCCAGTAAACCATTTGTTTAACCCAGAAAAGCTAATCATACAATGATACAGTTTATTACACACACCAACGACCGTTACGACTACGTAGAAGGAGCACGCCTCGCCTTGGCAGGCGGATGTCGCTGGATCCAGCTCCGCATGAAAGACGCGCCGAAAGATACGTTCATGGCGGCAGCCACAGCCATCGGCCAACTCTGTAAGACATGTCATGCCACATTCATCCTCGACGACCATGCAGAATGGGTACAGGAGGCAGGTGCCGACGGCGTACATCTCGGCAAGAACGATATGCCCGTGAGTGAGGCACGCAAACTCCTGGGCAGCCGATATGTCATCGGCGGCACCGCCAACACCTTCGACGATGTCGAACGACTCTACCGCGATGGAGCCGACTACATCGGCTGCGGTCCGTTCCGCTTCACCACCACCAAACAAAAACTGTCCCCCATCCTCGGTGCAGACGGTTACCGCCGTATTGTCAGTCAGATGAAGCTCCACCACATCACCATCCCTATCGTAGCCATTGGCGGCATTTTGTCCTCCGACATCCCTGACGTCATGGCAACTGGAGTCAGCGGTATTGCCGTAAGCGGCGCCATCCTCAATGCCGACAGTCCTGTGGAAGAGATGCAACGTTTCATCCGTCTTACAGAGAAAGAAATAGCCAAATAACTCAATATAAAAGAAATGGAAACAAAAATCAAGATCAATTATCCATCTTCCGAGAAAGTCTATCTGCAAGGAAAACGCTATCCGGAACTGCGCGTGGGTATGAGAAAGGTAAACCTCACCCCCACCGTCACTTTCAAGGGCGATGTGCGCCATGAAGAAGCCAATGCCCCCGTCTATGTCTATGACACCAGCGGACCGTACAGCGACCCCGATATGGCTATCGACCTGAAACAGGGACTCCCTAAATTGCGTCAACCGTGGATTGACGGTCGCAAGGCGGGAGAGACACAGATGTACTTCGCCAAACAGGGCATCATCACGCAAGAGATGGAGTATGTGGCAATACGCGAGAACATGAACTGCGAGGAATTGGGCATTACCACCCACATCACCCCGGAATTTGTCTGCAAGGAGATTGCTGAGGGACGTGCCGTAATCCCAGCCAACCGCAAGCATCCCGAAAGCGAGCCGATGATTATCGGTACAAATTTCCTGGTGAAGATCAATACCAATATCGGTAATTCCGCCACCACATCGGGCATCGAGGAAGAGGTGGAAAAGGCCGTATGGAGTTGCAAATGGGGCGGCGACACGCTGATGGACCTTTCCACGGGAAAAGACATCCACGAAACGCGCGAATGGATTCTGCGCAACTGCCCTGTTCCCGTAGGTACCGTACCGATGTATCAGGCTTTTGAGAAGGTCAACGGCAAGGCAGAAGACCTGACGTGGGAGATTTTCCGCGATACGCTCATCGAGCAGTGCGAACAGGGTGTGGACTATTTCACCATCCATTGCGGCATCCGTCTGAAGAACATCCATCTTGCCGACACCCGTCTGACGGGTATTGTCAGTCGCGGAGGCAGTATCATCTCCAAATGGTGTAAGGTACACCAGAAAGAGAGTTTCCTCTACGAGCACTTCGATGACATCTGCGACATCTGTGCCCAGTACGATGTAGCCATCTCCCTTGGTGACGGCCTCCGTCCCGGTTCTACCTACGATGCCAACGACGCGGCGCAGTTTGCCGAACTCGACACCATGGGTGAACTCGTAGAGCGTGCTTGGGCCAAACACGTACAGGCATTCATCGAAGGTCCCGGTCATGTTCCCATGCATAAGATCAAGGAGAATATGGAGCGCCAAATCGAGAAATGCCACGGAGCACCCTTCTACACCCTCGGTCCGCTCGTCACCGATATTGCCCCCGCCTACGACCACATCACCTCTGCCATCGGCGCCTCGATGATCGGATGGTACGGCACCGCCATGCTCTGCTACGTCACCCCTAAGGAGCACCTTGCCCTCCCCGACAAAGACGATGTGCGCACTGGTGTTGTAACCTATAAGATTGCCGCCCATGCTGCCGACCTTGCCAAGGGTCATCCCGGTGCCACCGTCCGCGACAATGCGCTGAGCAAGGCACGCTACGACTTCCGTTGGAAAGACCAGTTCAACCTCTCGTTAGATCCCGAACGCGCCCTGGAATACTACAAGGCAAGCAATTCCGTCGATGCCAACTACTGCACCATGTGTGGCCCTAATTTCTGCGCAGCACGCATCAGCCATTCCCTAAAGAGCTGCGAAGAAGAAAAGTAACAAATCTATAACCCAATAAACAACAACAAACAATGATTGAAACACAAGTATCAAAAGGTATCATCAGTACCTATTTCGACAAACTCCAACGTAATCTGAATCTCGACGTAGCCATTGTGGGCGGAGGCCCCTCAGGCATCGTCGCCGCCTATTACCTCGCCAAGGCAGGTCTCCGTGTAGCCCAGTTCGACCGCAAGTTGTCTCCTGGTGGCGGTATGTGGGGAGGCGCAATGATGTTCAACCAGATTGTCATTCAGGAAGAAGCCATGCACATCGTCAAGGACTTCGACATCAACTATCAGGCCTTTGAAGACGGACTCTACACCATCGACTCCGTAGAGAGCACATCTGCCCTGCTCTACCACGCCGTTCATGCCGGTGCCACCATCTTCAACTGCTATTCGGTAGAAGACGTCATCTTCAAAAACAATGTTGTCAGTGGTGTTGTGGTCAACTGGACTCCAGTACTCCGTGAGGGCCTCCATGTTGACCCGCTCAATATCATGGCGAAATGCGTTATCGACGGCACAGGTCACGACAGCGAGATGTGTAAGGTCGTTGCCCGCAAAAACGGCATCAGCCTCGACACAGCCACCGGCGGTGTTATCGGCGAGCGTTCCCTCGACGTAATAGAAGGCGAGCGCATGGTCGTAGAAGGCACCCGTGAGATCTACCCCGGCCTCTACGTCTGCGGCATGGCATCGTCTGCAGTGGCAGGCACTCCTCGCATGGGGCCTATTTTCGGTGGCATGCTGATGTCAGGAAAGCGCGTTGCCGACCAGATCATCGAGAAACTCAAGAAATAACCATCCATCTTCATCCTGCAACCTATGAAATGGATTGTCATCACCTCTCCTGACTTTCTGCCGGGAGAGGTTTCTACCATCGACACCCTCTTCCGCAGCGGTATCGACCTGCTCCATGTGCGCAAGCCCACCGCCTCGGCAGACGCCGTCAGACAGTTTCTTGCCACCGTTCCTACTCAGTGGCTTGATCGCATCGTGCTCCACGACCATTTCCACCTTGTCGAAGAGTTTCCCCTCCACGGCATTCACCTCAACCGTCGCAATCCCCAGTCCCCCGCCGCCTTCCACGGCAGCCTTTCCGCTTCGTGCCACAGTCTTGCAGAGGTAGCAGAGCGCAAGACCCAGTGCGACTACGTATTTCTCAGTCCCATCTTCAACAGCATTTCCAAGACCGGTTACCACGCCGCATTCCAGGAGTCCGTCCTGCGGCAAGCCGCCCATTCTGGCATCATCGACCATCAGGTAGTAGCCTTAGGTGGAGTCACCGCCCGCCATCTCCCATACCTCAAGTCCCACCATTTCGGTGGTGCCGCATTCTTAGGCGACATCTGGCAGCGCACCACTCACCCCTCCTTCACCGCCTATCTGCAACAGATCTCGCAAGAGATCTAATGTCTCACAGATTTTCATGTTGGTACTTCCGAGGTTTTTGTTAAGAAAAAAGTCCGTAATCCGTGTGAGATATTAAAAATCCGTGTAACACATTACTTTCGTATGAGCTTGAGTTTCTGTGGGTTGATAGTCAGAATAGCAACGGCAACGAGAATCAGCATCCCACCGACAACACCAATAAATCCCAAGGGCTCACCCAGTATCACAACACCAACCACCATGGCAGTCAGCGGTTCAAAAGCACCAAGAATAGCCACGATCGTACTGTCGATGAGTTTCAGCGAAACAGTCACGCAGATATTACTTATTGCCGTAGGAATCAAACCTAAGAGCGCCAGGTCAAGCCAGCAACTGCTGTCAGGAACTTCTTCCACCCCACCGTTGGTCATCAGACTATAGGCAATCAGTAGCCACATACCCGTGAAAAACACATAAAAGGTGAGTTTTAGACTCGCGATGTGCTTCACTTTCAATCGAGGCACAAGGATGAGATAGATACCATACGCCAGTCCAGACGCCAATCCCAATAGGAGACCAATCATCGAGAAGGTGCCATCTCCAGAAAACACACCAGTCATCATCATCACACCCAGAGAGGCTAACAAAATACTAGAGGTGAGTTTGATGGAGAACTTATCACCGAGAAATGCCAGTCCGATGAGTGCACACCAGATAGGGTCGGTATAAACCAAAGCCGTTGCAATACCCGACGACAGATACTTGTAACATTCAAGTGTTGCGAGGGCTGTGGTAATATAGAAGATGGCAAGCAACACGATACGCAGCAGTTCTGACAGACTCACACGCATATTCGTCTTACGCAACAGGAGAATGGCAAGCATGGCTGCCGAACCAAACAGAAAACGATATACCAGGATGCTAACATTATCCATTCCTGCAGCAATAACAGGAATTGAAAACAAAGGTATCATTCCAAACGATACACCAGAAATGATACCATTAACCACACCGCGTAACTGACTATTCATATGCTTTGTACAAAAGAGCTGCAAAAGTACATGATTTTTTTTGAAACACAAAACATTCTGCATCAAATTTCCATTAAACCTTCATGACTGATTCAGGCCATACCCTAACCATTGTAAAATACATCAAAAAGTAATAGGCAGAAGGCTTGGCTGTCTAAGAAAAAAATAGTATTTTTGCAGCCCGTGATTGACGGTCAACCAAACGATAAAAGAAAAATGGCAAGCAAAACAAAAAAAGATTCTCGCGAACGCCGAATCTATCAAGTAACCCTCATGGGCAGCGTGGTCAATATGGTGTTGCTATTGGCAAAATTCGCAGCTGGCATTTTCTGCCATTCCGCAGCCATGATAGCCGATGCCGTACACTCGCTAAGCGATTTCCTTACCGATATCGTAGTGATAGTCATGGTCAGGCTAAGTAGCAAACCTGCCGACAAAGACCACGACTATGGACATGGAAAGTACGAAACCATTGCCTCGTCGATAGTAGGAATGGCGTTGATGCTTGTAGCCATCCTGCTGGCATGGAACGGCATCATGAAGATCATTGACGCCATCCACGGCAAACAGTTAGAAGTCCCAGGAGTGTTAGCATTCTTTGCTGCCATCGTCAGTATTGTTGCCAAAGAAATCGTATTCCGCCTGACGCGCCAAACTGCACGTGCTGTCAAATCACAAGCCCTTGAAGCCAATGCCTGGCACCATCGTAGCGATGCCCTTTCGTCAATCGGCACAGCCATAGGTATTGGAGGAGCCATCATGCTTGGTCAGCAATGGGCAGTCCTCGACCCCATTGCCGCTGTTGTAGTGAGCTTCATGATCTTCTATGCCGCCTTTCGCATTTTGCGTCAGGCATCAGGAGAACTCTTAGAAGAAAGTCTTCCTGAATCCGTAGAACAAAAGATTTGCGACATCGTCTATCGTGATCCGTTGGCAAGCGACATCCACCAACTCTACACGCGTCGTATAGGCAATAATATCGCCATCGAAATGCATCTGCGTTTACCAGGCGACCTCAAGCTCTCCGATGCCCATCAGCATGCCTCCTCCATCGAACGGGCCATCCGAGCTGAGTTTGGTGCCGACACCCACATTATGCTGCATATTGAACCAACAAAAGATTAGTTCTGATCTATGATTTTCGTTAAAGATTATATTTCCGTCTAAATTCCGATGATTGATTTCTGGCCACAGGCCATATTTTTATTAAAGATTTCCTCCAGGATTTAAATTCTCCTTCCATTAAAACATGTTATGCAGAGCGAAATTACAGCCAAGACGACTCCAACCGCACACACACCCATCCATCCCTCACGCATCCAAGCCAATCCGGCACAATAGGTGCCAAGAGAACCACCGATAAAATAGGTAGTCATGAAGATGGTATTGGCCCTGTTTGAAGCATGAGGCACCTCCTGAATGCAACCAATTTGATTGCTTAGCTGCAGACATTGCAAACCAATATCCACCAAGATGATAGCCACCACAAGTCCCATAAAAGTATCACCAAACAGATAGGCCGTAGCCCACGCCACCAGTTGCAGGCAAGCCCCATAAACACTCATCTTTCTTATGCCCCATTGGTTCACGAGCTTGCCCACACCGCTTGCCGCTATGGCACCAGCGATACCACACAATCCCAATGTTCCAACCATCTCGCTACCAGAGAAGAACGGCGCTTCAGCCAACCGGAAGGCAAGACACGACCAAATAGCCATCATACTGCCGAAACTGAAAGCGGCACGTATGGCATAAAGCCGTATGCGCCCGTTGCTCTTAACCATATCAAACACGCTAACCATCAATCCCCTGTATGAGCCCACATAGTTGCTTTTTATCTGCGGCATAATCTTGAGCGTAAGCACCATACACAGCACCATCACCAGAGCTGCGATGACAAACATCTCGCGCCAGCCAAGCCATTCACCGACGTAACCGCTAACCACCCTCGAAGCGAGAATACCCGTCAGCAGTCCCGACAGAACGACCCCCATATTCCTACTTTTGTTCTCCTTCTTAGAATATTGTCCTGCTATAGGTATGAAAAACTGCGGAATGACAGAGCAGGCGCCCAATAGCAGAGACGCCCCCCATATCATCCATACCCGATGGGCAACAGCAATGACGACCGCCATCACGGCAGCCACCGTCATATTCACAACAATGATGAGTCGGCGCGAGTAGAGGTCGCCCATAGGAATCAGGAAACACAAGCCAAGCGCATAGCCTATCTGCGTGACAACAGTTATGAGGTTTGCCTCATGTTGGCTCACCCCAATATCGTGACGTATCATCTCCAGCAGAGGCTGGTTGTAGTAGCAATTAGCCACAGTCAGTCCCGCAATAACAGCCATTGTGATCAACAGGCTGCGCGCTATACCTTCATTCTCTTTCAGTTGTTTCATTTCTATTTTGCTTATATTTTGCCATGTCAGAAAATTCACTTTTCTTACTGTCGCGAAACAAGCAAATCAAGCTCTGACATGACAAAAGTACAAATAAAATCTCACACCCCCCACTCCTTTTGCAGGAATATTTTCTATTGCTGTGCATTGGATGCCCCTTTTATCTCATCCGCTGTCATCCGTATGCGGTTTAGGAAACTGTTATATTGTAAGGCTTGAAATGGATATCATTGACCTGTTTCCATGACATTCTAACCCCCGCCATTGCTTGATAGGTTACTAACGCCCCGAATGGGGCAAAATTTTCATAGCCTAGGGTAATACCCTGGGTGTGTGGATTATTTGGCCTAAGTCCTGTAAGTACAAAAGTAATTCAGTTCTGCTCATTTGGCTTAACGTTAGGAGCCAGAAAGCTGCCTTTCCCATCAAGTTGAGCAGTTTCTCGTCGAATTTTCGATAGTTTCTCGCTATTTTCTCGACCGACATTCGTTGCTCTTTCGTTCGTTTTTCGCTTGTTCCTCGTTCGGTCCTCGTTCGGTCTTCGATAGACTAACGAATAAGCAACGAGAGACGAACGAGAGACGAACGAGGACCTAACGAGAACCCAACGAGAACCGAACGAGAAGTTATCGAGAACTGGTCGGGTGTAAATCGAAGAACCATGGTCCTTCTGTTGTAACCAGTTTGAGGTGCTTAGAGTTACATTTGTAAACATAATTGCGAATTTTTAATTGATAAGACTTGTGGGTTATTGCAAAGGCCTCATCCTTGTTTTGGAAATCAACCTTGGGTTCGCGTGCAAAGATACAATATCACACCCCCCGTTGTCAACCCTTTAGTCTGGATTTTAATTTTATTTAACCAATAATTTAGATTTTTTAATGTTATAGAGACAAAATCCCATCAAAAACCACACCTTTTAGATGAGAAACAACAGTTTATCAAGGTGCCGTGTATTCCGTGGATCATAAAAAATCCGAGTAACTGGTCAGAACAAGACATGAGATGTGAAATTGGTAGTAAATGCTGTGTTTTAGCGCATGGCGTTCTCACGACTGGCGATTGGCGTTATCGTGACAGGCGATTGGCGTTCTCTCCCCCAGCGATTGACGTTCTCTCCAACAGAGAGCGACATTACCATTAATTTCCACAAGACTATAATCTATTATTTTCCACAAATACCTGGGCAACAAAAAGTTCTCGCTTTGGCAAGCGGCCTCAGCGTTATAGTTAACATTTTTCATAAACGATTTTGAATTTCAAGCGTTATAATATAACAGTTTCCAAAAAGCAAAACGCACACGGATGGCAATGGCGTTCACGGATTTAATAGTTGAAAACTCCGGAAATAAGCAGACGATGACAACCTCGGAAGGTATACCATCGCCTATAGATATTGAATTCTTGGAATTAAACGTCAATCCCTAACGTAACGATAGGTGGTTAGCCCACAATACGGCTAACCAGCTATTATATATAAAGTGTAACCTGTTCGAATTATCATATTAAGTCGTTGGATTTATGAACACCGGACTGATTGATGAAAAGATCCACCAATTTTGTATTGATGTAGAATGACACGGGGACTGGTCTATGTCATCAACCCCAAGCGTTACAATATAACAATATAACAGTTTCCTAAAACGATTTTTAAAGGAGGGTGCATCATAATGGGCAATGCACCCTCCTTGTCATCTGCTGGAAGGTATCATTTGAACTTCCATTCGTCGAATGTGATATTGTTTCCTTTTAGGACAAAACAGAGGTCCATTGTACCTGTCATATTCTTTTGAAGTTGGGATTCTATGAGTTTCATTTGCGGGGTACCGACTTTGATTGAAGCTATGACTTCTCCGTCCGGCCTATCCCGGCGGACTTCTATGATTCCGTTTCCGGATGCCTTAATTTCCAGACTGGAAGGTACTTTGTTGAATGCCACACCTCTGACAGCAATGATGCCAGTCTTGTTGGGAACGGTAACGGCATACATGTCCCCGATGCTTTTTCCATTTGTGAACTTGACACCTTGTGTGGCTGCTGTGGTTTCAGCCTGCTGGATGATGAACGGATTCATAGGCTGTATCTGTTTTGCGCCTTTCAGAGTCTGATTACCCATGTGGATATTCACAGTATTCTCGTCAACTTGTATTTCATCGACACAAACATTACGATAACCAGCTGTTGTATTGAAACTATGTTGCAAACTCATTGTATGATAGAATACATACCATTTCCCACGGAATTTGTTTAGATGTGTATGATTGTTGCTGTAGTCATATCCATAATCTCCAGGGTTTTTCATATAGTTGTGCTGGTATTTCCAACTTTTGGTTACCAGCGGAGTTTTGCTAGTCATGTAACTCATGCAACAGGTGGTTGGTTTCTCTGTCTGGAGAGGCCAGTCGCTAAAATCTTGCCAATCTATGTTATAAGTATAAACGTATGTGCCGTTGATGTAGTTTAATTCGTTAGCTTCGAAATGATGGGGAGCCCTAATGGGCTTTATCGGGCCATCCACACTAATCATGTCTTTTCCCAAACGCATAATACGAGCACATCCTCCGCCTACTGTCAGCCAACCTCTTCCTTTGTCATCGATGACTACACCCGGATCGAAAGCGGCTTTGCATTCTCCTGCTATGCCTGGAGTGTTTGTGTCTACCAAACTATGATTCAGCGGGCTTGACCATGGTCCTATGGGGGATGTGGATGTCAGCACTGCGGTTCCATCACCGCTATTGGAGAAATAGAGGTAGAAGTGAGTCTTGCCGTCCGCTTCCTCACGTTTTGCGATCGACGGTGCCCATGATGTTTTTATCCATGGGGCAATGCTGTCTGTTTTAATAATTCCGTGATAGGTCCAGTTTGTCATGTCATCGGAAGACATCATCACCAGAGATTTGATGTATTCGTAGGAGTTTTTTCCGTAACCGCCTATTGAATCATATTGTTGCTGATCGTTTGTTGCGTACACATAAATTCTGCCATTATATTCTACTGCAGTTGGATCCGCTGTAAACATAAAATCCAGCAGGGGATTTCCATCTCCTGTGGTGAGTTTAGGGGAAACGTCCGGCATGGTTACATAAGGCACGGAATCATTTTGCAAGGACGGATTTTCTCCGGCCTGCGCATTTTGCTGGTGAGATATCAAACATGCAGCAATGACCATTGATAAAACGGAGGTCTGGATGTTTTTCTTTTTCATTGTATAATTGGTTTAAAATAGTAATATGTTCGTTTACTGGCGTGTCATCGTTTTGGGCGGATGATGACCCTTCTGTAACTCGTCAGTGCAGGAGTTCCATTGTCTGTCACTTCACAGATTATATGCAGTTCTTTTCCTGCCGCATCTTGGGGGATACGTAGAAAGGCTTTAGCTTTGTCTGCCTCTCTGATACTTACCGTTGAGGTGTAAGTACCCGCTTCCGGCATTATCCACCAATGAAAAGTCAGTTTATCTTTATCCGGGTCCGCAGATTCTGAAGCGTTTAACTGGAGTTCCTCTTCTGTTTTTGGTTCAATTATAATCGGACTCAATCCCTTTTTACCGTTTACGATGACTATCGGGTTACGGTTTCCTTTGCCGTATGCAGCCCAATCCATACGTGCTACGAAGTTGGCGAATATTGCGGGATAGAAGTATTTTTCATATTTCTCCGATATGCATTTGACTGCTGGATCTGCATTTGTGTAGCATGTTGTCAGACTGTCTGGTGACAGTCCCCATCGGAAATAGCCACCCCAACCTGCCTGGCTACATACGGTCGGATCGTTTAATCCATTGGGGGTTACATGTAGGAAAGAAGGAGTGTCGCCTTCCACTCCGTATTTGTTTTTCGGATATATTTTCCCTAGATTCCCGTGATTTTGTATATGAGTTGCGTATTCGTTCCAATTCTGGCTTCCTATGGCGTTCTGCACGATCCAGGCACTGTCGTCCCAGAAAAAGCGGATATCCTTGCCACAAGTCTTGCGGATCCATTGATGAGAACTGAAGGCATAATCCACAGGGGGGCCTCCGCATACATCTTGGTCTGTAATTGTATAAACACACAACTTATTCACAAACTTTCTAACTTCCATTTCGCTTCGTTCCTGCTTGACAGTCCATATCGCTTGAGCCAGTGTATTTGCACCGCCCCAAACCAAGACCCATAAGGGACGGTCGTCCTTTTCGTCAACTAAGTCGATAATCATTTTGCTACCTTGTGAGCGATTCTTCTCTCCAAGTTTGGCTACGCCTAAATCTCTGCTGCCAAATGCAGTCCTGCTACGCAAATAGGCAACACTTGGCCAATAGCCCAACGTTTGTTTGCCAGCTTCCTTTTCTACTGGCAGAAAACCCTTTTGTCCGGATCGTTTCATTAGATTCGGTAGATCCTTCTCGTAGGCATTAATTACTTTCTGCATGTTTTCCATCCATTCGTCCGGATAACTTCTCCCGCAGTTGTTCCATCCTCCTGTCGCAATCAGTCCCTCTATTTCATAAAGGTCAGCATGGACCAGCAGGCGGACCATTGATTCCATGTCATCGGGTTCAATGTCTGTCGGTGCAATATCCGTCAGTACGACAATCCGTGGTTTCAGGGAGGAATCCGCAATTGTTTTCGCTGCAGTTTGCATTGAGCCTAGAAGCAAGGTGCCCAGCACTCCAGCGATTCCCCATTGTAGTTTAGTAGCATGTCCCATTGTCCATAATTTCGCAACACTATTATTAATTAAACTTTTTAAGCACCTGGGCAACAAAAATTCTTGAACAAGTCAAACGGCAGAGCCGAGCGGCCCAGAATTTTGCCATGTCGAAGAATTCACTTATTTTAGTGTTGCAAAAATAAACAAGAGAATCCGACGATAGACTTAGCAAAGTTACAAATTAAATTTGGAAACTCACTCCTTTTGGAGGGAAATTTTCGGGTCATGGAGCAATTTGACTCCACATTGTCTTCTTTAATCGACTCAACCCTCGGTTTTAGGTATAGATCGGTCCATTTCATGGCACCTTTTCTCGCCATGGCAGAATTAAAGCGAGCTTTATTCTGCTCATCTGGCTTAATGAATAGTCTATAATTTACTTGCCAGCCAATAACCTACGATAACCGCTATAAGTCCACAGATAAGACTTAATACCATATAAAGTAGCGTTAAGGATTGTTGGCCATCTCGTGCTAAAAGCAAATTCTCGTTCATAAAGGTACTGAATGTGGTAAAACCGCCACAAAAGCCAGTAACCAACAATAGCTTAGCATTTGGCGAGAGATGTCCCCCTATTGCACATCCTGAAAGAATGCCGATAAGGAAACATCCCAATACATTGACGATGAAAGTTCCCATTGGGAAAGTGAAGGCAAGCCATTGGCTTGTAAACTTCGATACAAGATATCGAAGTCCACCGCCAAAAAAGCTTCCTACACATACCAATAATAATTGTTTCATAGCAGAATCTATCAAAGTCCTCTTGCCTTCAGCAAGCCTGAAGCATCTGGCTGTTGCATACCGGTAAAGTCTGTAAACATCAACATCTGGTCTTTGGTATTGCCTCTGCTGAGAATCTTGTCACGGAAAGCCTGACCTACGGCAGGATTCAAAGCACCATGCTTGGCAAAATAGTCAGCTACATTTACTGCCAGCACCTCTGTCCACAGATAACTGTAATAACCTGCTGCATATCCTCCACCCCATACGTGGTTGAAATACGAGGTGATGTAACGAGGCGGTATTTGGTTGTTGAGCAATCCCACTTGCTGCAACGCCTGTCTTTCAAACTCCTGGGCTTTATCGGCAGTAGGAATCTCTTGCTGGCCGATGTGGTGCCAAGCCATATCAAGACAAGTGGCAGCGAGATTCTCTCCCAAGGCATAGGCTGCATGGAAACTGATGGATTTCAACATACGCTCTTTAAGTGCCTCAGGCATTGGTTCTCCTGTCTGTGTATGGCGCGCGAAATGGTCGAACACTTCGGGTACTGTGGCAAATGACTCATTAAACTGTGAAGGCATTTCTACGAAATCGCGAGGTACGGCAGTTCCGGATAATGTGTTGTATTTGCAATCAGAGAGTATGCCATGGAGAGCATGTCCAAACTCATGGAAGAGTGTGCAGACCTCATCCCAAGTGATGAGGGTAGGCTGACCGTCCGGTGCTTTGGCAAAGTTGCACACATTATAAATGACAGGCAATTGATGACGCAGTCCGCATTGTTTGGCAAAGGCACTCATCCACGCACCGCCACGCTTTGTGGGGCGACGGAAATAGTCGCTATAGAAGAGTGCAATGGGTTTTCCATCTTTGTCGATTACCTCAAAGACCTTCATGTCGGGATGGTAGGTCGGAATATCTTTGCGCTGCTTGAAAGTCAATCCATAGGCACGATGGGCTGCATAGAAAACGCCATTGACCTGTACGCTGTCGATATTAAAATAAGGCTTGATCTCATCTTCGGAAATGTTGAGTTGTTCTTTTTTCATTTTCGATGAGAAATAGAACCTGTCATAGGGTTGCAACTTAAAGTCGCTGCCCATAGTCTTTTTAGCATAGTCTTCTATCGCCTTCGTTTCCTGGTCTGCCTTTGGTGAATAATCAGCAATCAGCTGATGGAGGAAATTATATACATTGCCCGAATTTTTTGCCATGGCTTTTTCCAGAGAATAGTCAGCATAATTGTCGTAGCCCATCAATTTCGCCTTTTCAGCACGCAGTTTGGCTGTTTCAACAACAATAGAGAAAGTATTGAACTGAGGATTAGTACCATCTGCCCGGTGTATAGAAGCCTCATATACCCGACGTCGCACATCGCGATTGGCGAGGTTTGCCAGGATGGGCTGCTGTGTGGTATTGATGATCACAATACAATAAGGAGCCTTGCCTCCCCTACTCTGTGCATCTTTCTCACACTGTGCAATATCAGCCTCTGAGAGTCCAGCCAATTCGTCTTTGGTATTGATCCATACGACAGCATGATTGGTAGCATCAGACAAGAGTTTTCCCCATTGCTGACTGAGTTTTGAGAGTCGCATATTGATTTGCTTCATCCGCTCCATGTCGCTGGCAGAGAGCAGTGCGCCAGCCCTGACGAAGCCTTTATAAATGACTTCCAACAGTCTTGCATCTTCGCCCTTGAGCTGATTTTTCTCATGCTCATAGACATATTTTATGCGTTTGAAGAGTTCAGGATTGAATGTAATCTCATTTTCCAAATCAGCAAGAATCGGCGTCACCTTCTCTTCTGTATCGGCAATAACCTTTGTTTTGTGTGCGCTGGTCAGTCCGAAGAATACATTACTGATACGGTCAAGCAACACCCCACTCTCTTCATAGGGCAGGATTGTGTTTGCAAAGGTCGGTGTTTCCTTACTATTGACAATCTTCTTGATATTGTCGCGTTGAATTTTCACAGCTGCTTCAATAGCAGGCAAATAGTCTGCCTCGTTGATCACATTGAAATCGGGAGCGCCAAAAGGCAGTTTGCTTTCAATGAGCAAGGGGTTGACTCTTTCCGCTCCTGACATGGTGGTCATTGCAGAAGCTTCTGACATCAGTATGATGCCCGAAGCCAGTCCAATTGTCATAAATGTTTTGTTTAGTTTCATCATTGCCGATATATAAGAAGTTTATTTGAGTTCCTTATCGAAGAATTTCACACACTGGCGGAAGAGATGATTGCGTGTGTTTCCTCCTGCGATACTATGGTTGCGATTGGTATAAACCAATTGACTGAAATCTTTATCAGCCTGCACCAGAGCTTCTGTGTATTCTGCTGTATTTCTGAAGTGGACATTGTCGTCAGCCATTCCATGGCAGAGCAACAGACTGCCTTGCAACTGCGCAGCACGCTTGATGGGGTTGATATCGTAACCATTGGGATTCTCTTTCGGTGTACGCATGAATCGTTCGGTATAAATGGTGTCGTAATACTTCCAAGATGTTGGCGGGGCAATAGCAATACCTGCACGGAATACGCCACGTCCTTCAGACATAGACATCAACGTGTTGAAGCCTCCAAAGCTCCATCCCCAAATGGCCATGCGCTGCCCATCAACGTATTCCTGTTTTGCCAGCCACAAAGCCGCTTCCACCTGGTCATGTGATTCGAGTTCACCCATCTGCAGATATGTACACTTTTCAAATTCTGCACCCCTTGCACCTGTTCCGCGTCCATCAACACAGACACACAGATAGCCACGTTGCGCCAGATATTGTTCAAGCATGGCACCTTGACCTGCCATTCCCACTCCCCATGCATTCTTGACACTCTGACTACCGGGACCGCTATATTGGAACATGATGACCGGATATTTCTTCGACGGATTGAAATCTGCAGGTTTTACCATCCATCCATTGAGGTTGACTCCATCTGCTGTGGTCAGCGTGAAGAGTTCGCGTTTACCCAAATTCATGCTCTTCAACCAACCGTTGAGTTCTCGGTTATCTACAAGTGTCGAGAGAGTTTTCCCCCGTTGGTCGCAAAGTGAGAATACGGCAGGTGTATTGATATCGCTCCACTGGTTGATGAAGTACTTGAAGCCCTTGGCAAAGATGGCGCTGTTCCATCCTTTTTTGGGTGTCAGGCAATTGCGCTTTCCATTCGAGTGAGCCACATAGACCTGTTGTTCTACGGCACCCTGTTCGTGACTTGCGTAATAGACATCTCCTGTTGCATCATCCACGCCATACACATCTGCCACGTCATAATTTCCTGTTTCTACCTGACGCAGCAATTGTCCGTTGGTATTATAGAGATACAAATGCAACCATCCGTCACGCTGACTGGGCAGAAGGATGTAACGGTTTGTCACAACGAGACTTGAAACACACTCTTCCTTGACATATTTAGCGTCACGCTCTTCTATGAGCAGTTGGCAAAGGGTTGACAAGGGGTTGACCGCATAGATGCGCAGACAATCCTGATGGCGGTTGAGTGTTGTCACCATCACCTTGGAGGCATCCCCCATCTGCTTGATGCGAGGCACATAGCCATCAGCATCAATGGGTACTTGCAACTGGCGTGTCTGACGACTTGCAATATCAAAGCTCCACACCGAGGTTGTGGCATTGTCGGCACCAGCCACAGGATACTTGTAAGTATAAGCGCCAGGATACTCATCATACTGCTTGTATTCGGGATTCAGCCCTTTGAAGAGCGGCATGCTGTACTGTTTTACCTTACTCTCATCATATTTCACCCAGACCAGCACACGGCTGTCGGCTGTAAATATAATAGAGCGGTCGTTGGCAAACTCCTCCTCATTGACCCAGTCAGGGATTCCGTTGATGATGGCATTGCGCTTTCCGTCCTTCGTCACTTGCACCTCAGCATTATCATAGAGCAATTTGACCAGAAATATGTTGCCGTCACGCACAAAAGCCACCAATGATCCATCAGGTGAGAAAAGCGGAGTCTGCTGAGGTCCGTTTTTCGACAGGGGAACCATTCTGTTGCTTCCCATATTATACAAATAGTACTCTGCTTTGAACGAGTGGCGATAAATACTTTCCGTATGCGTCTGTATCAGCATCTGCCGACCGTTGGGGCTGACCATATAACCATCGATATAATCGACGCCGGCGGTTTTCACCACATCAAGGTCGAAAAGCACCGAAACGGTCTTTCCTGTTTTAAAGGAATGACTCTCTACCTTACGTCCGTCTGACGACAGTTGCGTATAAGTCTCACCATCTTGGGCAGTTTTCACCGCTCTGATGCCATCGCCGCGGTATTGCCATTTGCTGATTTCCGCAAGATTCAGATTACCTGCAAACATAGCGCTGACTAATGGAAATAATAGCACTGCAGTCCAAAAAAATCTCTTCATATCTTTTCATTGTTTTATGTTATGTATCTTTCTTGTTTTGATGTTGCGAAATTACAAAAATTCATTGTCATCACCAAATATCTTCATGTATTTTGTGGAAATGAATAGAAGATAAGGGCAACAAGTACAATTCAACAGACAAAAAGATGGTTTTTATCGTGAGATTTCATCCAACTTACTTCTTATGCTGTCAGGAAGTCTCTCCTATGAGTGTCCCAATACCCAATAAGTTTTTGGGACTTACTGAGGACTCACTACGTAGGAAGAAGGATGATAACATCCCGAACTCATCCCGACGGCATCCCGAAGCCGAGCGCTAAGACTCTCGTCAAAAGTTGCGTCCGTCAGTCAAATATAAAAAGCAGAAAGTCTGCACAAAAAAAAAGAGCCTTTCGTTTGGCAATAAGAATTATAACCTGTAAATTTGCACCTAAGAAACCCAAATACCCAAGCAACAATGACTAATAACCAAGACGCCAAAGTACCCTCATGGGAAGAACTCGTCAACTCTATCTCAACAGGAAGTTCACATCCCGAAGCAACTTGTTGGGAAATATACAGATACCTGCGCCAAAACTACAAAACCATTGGCTCAGAAACTTCACGCACTTTATTATTTGCTTATATCAAACTGCGCACCGACAAACCGTCACTCATCAATTCCTGTATGATGGATATGGCGGTTAAGATTAGCACAACCTATACAGACTTTCAACTGCCTCGCTTTCTCGACATGTGCAACCACACTTCCTGTCTGAGAGATGAGGACCGCCAAAAACAAAAAGGCAAAGACGGAAAACTGTACCTATCCCTACAAGAACGAATAGATCGGGCCTTGCAATCCTACAGACTGCATCATCCTGAGGCACGCAATGAAAACTCCAAGGATATTATAAGCATGTACGCAGTATCATTGTTTGAGAAAATCAAAGCAGGACGCACCTGCCGGTTTGTCAAAATGGTTGCAGCAAATGGTATGTCGCTGATTGCAGACAGCCACCAATTCCCTTGTCGACCTTACGAAATCATCGGAAAGGTTTACGATGTTTCCGTCACGTCCAGCAAAGAAGACAACAAAAGGATTGTCGAGATTGTAGCCTCAACAAAAGCGCCAAGCCACGTCTTTCCTATAAAAACCGGATATATCGACGGAATTGACGAGACATACGGACACATCCACATCTTTGACAATATGTCACACCATTACGTTGCCGACAGAAAAACAATTACCGCAACACTACCTGCACGAACAACCGTTCAAAAAGGAATGTTCATCCAATTCTGTCCTATTATCAGCAACGGAGACCCATTCAAATCGGCAGCAATCGTCAATATTTTAGACCGCTACAAAGGACACGAATCCTTTGGATCCTATTCTGCAAAGATCACATACGCAAATCCCGCACAACATTACATCAGATACACCATCCTGTCAGACATTCCAACCACTCCAGAAGGCACCATCTCCAAAGAAGGCTTCGCCAGTACATCAACAATGAAACCGGATATGGAAAAAGAAATGACCGTAGGGAAAAACATCCAACTGATTCTATTCCTCAAGCGCGGAATAAACGGTCAGAAAAGCAACCACGTGGCTGAGATTTATTAGCCAATACAGTTTTTACGCCCATTTTCATGCTTTAAAACCGTTTTCTGTAAGTACTTTACACCTTTTATATAAAGAAAACAACGTTTTTCTTTTGATATTCCGTAGGATTGCAGTACCTTTGCAAGCTAAAAGCACTATTTTAAACAGAGAATGAGTAAATACCAAAATAAAACATTCCCTCTAATTGCTGATATAGAGGGAGATTACAAAGATTTAACAAGCATCGAAGTACCGGAAGTCTTGCCAGTATTGACAGTACGCAACGTTGTAATGTTTCCGGGAGTTGTCAACCCCATCCTCGTGGGACGGGACCAGAGTCTTAAACTACTCAAGAAAGCAGAGAAAGAAGACTCGCTCTTTGCCGTATGCTGCCAGTATTCAGCCAATACGGAAGTTCCAACCCAAAACGACATCTACAAGATTGGAGTAATGGCCAAACTCGTAAGGATTATCAGTTTGCCTAACAACAAGGTCACCGCCATCGTGCAGGGACTACGACGCATCGTATTGGGTGATGAAATACCCAACGACAACTTCATGCTTTCACACGTACTCCCATACGATGAGAAAATCCCAGAACAGGACGATACTGAGTTCAACACAGCCATAGGCACCCTGCGCGACGTTACAACAGAGTTTATCGACATGAACGATGAAATGCCCGATGAAGCATCATTCTCCGTGAGAAACATCGGCAACAACCTCATCGCGCTCAACTACATCTGTAGCAACTTTGTGGAAAACGTAAGCGAACGCATAGACCTTCTGAACACCTCAAACCTCAAGGATCGCCTCTTCATGATGATCAAACACATGAACAAGCAGCAAGAATTGCAGACCTTGAAACTTGAAATTCGCAAGAAGACCCACGAAGACCTCGACGAGCAACAGCGCAACTACTTCCTCCAGCAACAGATCAAGAACATTCAGGCTGAAATGGGCAATGAGGCTTCGCCTGAAAAGAAAGACCTGCTGGAAAAAGCTGCCAAAAAGAAATGGAGCAACGAAACCGCCAAAGTATTCAAGCGCGAGATGGAGAAACTCGATCAGCTCAACCCACAAAGTCCGGACTACAACATCCAACTGACGTACCTCCAGACTCTTGTTTCGTTGCCATGGAACGAATACACCAAGGATGACCTCAATCTGAAGCGTGCACAACGAATCCTTGACCGCGACCACTACGGCATGGAGAAAGTCAAGGAGAGAATACTCGAATACATCGCTGTGCTCTCGCTCAGAGGCAATCTCAAGTCGCCTATCCTTTGCCTCTACGGCCCTCCAGGAGTCGGAAAAACCAGTCTGGGCAAATCCATCGCCGACGCACTAAACAGAAAATACGTGCGCGTCTCACTTGGAGGACTACACGACGAAGCTGAAATACGCGGACACCGTAGAACCTACATTGGAGCCATGCCCGGACGCATCATCAAAAACATGCAGAAGGCAGGGACTGGTAATCCCGTATTCATACTCGACGAAATAGACAAGGTGACGCAGAATACCCATAACGGCGATCCTGCCTCAGCACTTCTCGAAGTACTCGATCCTGAGCAAAACAATGCCTTCCACGACAACTATCTCGATCTGGACTACGACCTGTCGAAAGTCATGTTTATTGCAACGGCCAACAATCTCGGCACCATTCCCAAACCCCTACTCGACCGCATGGAAATCATCGAAGTAAGTGGCTATATTACCGAAGAGAAACAAGAGATTGCTAAGCGACACCTCATTCCACGCGAAAAAGAGAATACGGGACTGGCAGACAGCCGACTCACCTTCACCAAGGCTGCCACAGAGAAAATCATCGAGCAATATACGCGGGAAAGTGGTGTGCGCCAACTGGAGAAACAAATCAACAAGGCCTTGCGCAAAATAGCCTTTAAAGTGGCGGAAAGCGGAACCCTGCCTTTCTCTAAAATCACTCCCGTTGAACTCGAAGGACTGTTGGGCAAACCACCTTACTATCGCGACATCTATCAAGGCAACAGCTATGCAGGAGTCGTTACAGGACTCGCATGGACAAGCGTTGGCGGCGAAATCCTCTTCATCGAAACCTCACTCTCGAAAGGAAAGGGCGCAAAACTCACGCTGACAGGAAACCTCGGTGACGTCATGAAAGAAAGTGCCATTCTCGCTCTTGAATATGTAAAAGCACACGCAGATACACTTCATATCGATTATCGCATTTTCGACAACTGGAACATACACATCCACGTTCCAGAAGGTGCGACGCCCAAGGACGGACCATCAGCAGGAATCACCATTGCAACCAGCATCGCCTCTGCCCTGACCCAACGTAAAGTGCGTCGCAACACAGCCATGACCGGTGAAATAACGCTTCGAGGAAAAGTTCTTCCCGTTGGCGGCATCAAGGAGAAGATCCTCGCTGCCAAACGTGCCGGAATCACAGACATTCTGATGTGTCAGGAAAACCGCAAGGACATTGAAGAGATTCCTGAAGTTTATCTCAAAGGCGTAGAATTCCATTATGTCGAAAACGTACAAGACGTATGGAACTTCGCATTAACAGACGAGATAGTAGATAACCCATTGGACTTCACCATCCAAGACGACAACAAAGACAGCAAATGACATTTGAACTGCAACATACAGATTCTGCCAGCGACGCACGAACAGGCCTTATCACCACAGACCACGGACAGATCAAGACGCCAATCTTCATGCCCGTAGGAACCGTTGGAAGCGTCAAAGGCGTACATTTCTCAGAACTCCGCGAACAAGTCAAGGCACAGATTATACTTGGAAACACTTATCATCTCTACCTTCGACCAGGACTGGAAGTGCTCCGTCAAGCAGGCGGACTCCATCAATTCAATACATGGGACCGCCCTATCCTAACCGACTCCGGCGGTTTCCAGGTATTCTCATTGACTGGCATACGAAAACTCCGCGAGGAAGGCTGCGAATTCCGTTCACACATCGACGGTTCCAAACACTTCTTTACTCCTGAAAATGTGATGGATACCGAACGCGTGATAGGAGCAGACATCATGATGGCCTTCGACGAATGTCCACCAGGACAAAGCGACTATAACTATGCCAAGAAATCGCTCATGATGACCCAACGCTGGCTCGACCGATGCATCAAGCGACTCGACGAAACCGAACCACTTTACGGCTATCGTCAAAGTCTCTTCCCTATCGTACAAGGCTGCACCTATAAAGACCTCCGCCGAGAGGCTGCCAAATTTGTGGCAGACAAGGATGCCGACGGAAATGCTATCGGAGGATTAGCTGTCGGCGAACCCACAGAAGTGATGTACGAGATGATTGAAGTGGTCAATGAGATACTGCCTAAAGACAAGCCTCGCTACCTGATGGGTGTAGGAACGCCACAGAATATTCTCGAAGCTATCGAACGTGGTGTTGACATGTTTGACTGCGTCATGCCTACTCGCAACGGCCGTAATGCCATGCTGTTCACCTATGAGGGCACAATGAACATGCGCAACAAGAAATGGGAGGCAGACTTCTCGCCCATTGATCCCGACGGCTGCGACATCGACCGCATACACACCAAAGCATACCTCCACCACCTGTTCAAGGCTCAAGAGTTACTTGCCATGCAGATTGCCAGCATACACAATCTGGCATTCTACCTGCGCCTTGTGACCGACGCACGCCAACACATCGAACAGGGTGATTTCGTGCAATGGAAACGCTCGGTGATTGACAACCTTGGTCGTCGAAGATAAGAACCCTACAGACACACTTACCGATGAAGAGAAAACTCAAAGAAATAGCTGCACGTATCAGACGCATCTGGTTGCGCCTGCTCATCCTGCTTCATCCCATCATCAAATGGCTCAGGAAACTCCCCTGGCACAAATTGCGATGGATGAAGAAATGCAATCCGCTGCATTACATCAAGCGCATCGACTGGTACATCATCAAGAAGTTCATTGGCACATACATCTACTCCATTGCACTCATCATCTCGATATCTATCGTGTTTGACGTCAATGACAACCTCACCAAGTTCACCAACTATCACGCACCATTGCGTGCTATTGTGTTCGACTACTATGCCAACTTCATCCCCTATTTTGCCAATCTTTTCTCGCCACTATTCGTTTTCATAGCGGTCATCTTCTTCACCTCTAAACTGGCAGGCAACTCAGAGATTATTGCCATGTTGGCGTGCGGAATGAGTTTCAAGCGCTTGCTCCGCCCCTATATTATCTCTGCAGCACTCATCGCCTTGCTCAACTTCTATCTTGGCGCTTACGTCATCCCTAAAGGAACGGTAGTCCGCCATGACTTTGAATCTCTCTATAAGAATAATAAGAAGAATACATCGGCAAGCAATATTCAGTTGATGGTGGATAAAGGTGTCGTCGCTTATATTTCACAATACGATGATGTCCACAAGACCGGATTCGGCTTTTCACTCTACAAATTTGAAAACAAGAAGATGGTAAGCCACATGACTGCCAGCGTTATTCAATACGACACGATTTCTGATTCACGCTACCATTGGAAAGCTCGCAGTTACAAGATTCGTAAACTGAAAGGTTTGAGAGAGGAAATTCAAAGTGGCATGGAACTCGACACCCTGATCCAAATGGAACCGATGGACCTCATCTTCTCCAAAGGTCAGCAGGAAACGTTCACCTCTCCTGAACTCAGGCAATACATCTCGAAACAACAGTCTCGCGGTTCAAGCAATGTTGTACAATATGAGGTAGAATACCACAAGCGTATCGCCTCATCATTCGCCTCCTTTATCCTCACCATTATAGGTGTTTCACTATCTTCAAGAAAACGAAAAGGCGGCATGGGACTATACTTAGGCATTGGCCTCGCATTGTCATTCGCCTATATTCTTCTACAAACGGTATGTGCCACCTTCGCTATCAATGCTGACACACCACCGGCATTAGCCGCATGGATTCCAAACATTCTCTATGTGTTTATAGCATACTATTGCTACCGACACGCCCCTAACTAATACATTATTAATTTAAAATAGGAAAAGTGACATTCGAAGAAACATACCTCAACGATAATATCCTCGACGCGCTCTATGACATGCGCTTCGAGGAAATGACTCCCATCCAGGAACAATGCATTCCG
The DNA here is from genome assembly GCF_002251205.1 of Prevotella sp. P3-92. Classification (NCBI taxonomy): domain Bacteria; kingdom Pseudomonadati; phylum Bacteroidota; class Bacteroidia; order Bacteroidales; family Prevotellaceae; genus Prevotella; species Prevotella sp. P3-92. The sequence goes on from NZ_NPJE01000024.1 coordinate 52,757, forward strand.
CAAATTCTCGATGGGCGCGACCTTATTGGTGTCGCCCAGACAGGAACAGGTAAGACGGCAGCCTATCTCCTGCCGGTACTCAGCATGCTTGACGATGGTGGTTTCCCACACGATGCCGTCAATTGCATCGTCATGTCTCCGACTCGCGAACTTGCCCAACAGATAGACCAAGCCATGCAAGGCTTCGGCTATTATCTCAACGATGTGTCGAGTGTTGCCATCTATGGCGGAAACGATGGTTCTCGCTTTGACCAAGAGACCAAGGGACTTAAAATGGGCGCCGATGTGATTATTGCCACCCCAGGACGTCTCCTGTCCCATATTCGCATGGGGCATGTAGATCTCTCCCGTCTTTCATTCTTCATCCTCGACGAAGCCGACCGCATGTTGGACATGGGATTCTCTGACGATATCCTGCAGATTGCCAAACTGCTGCCCGACAATCACCAGACCATCATGTTCTCTGCCACCATGCCCGACAAAATTCAGCAATTGGCACGTACACTTTTGACCAACCCTGTCGAGGTGAAGATTGCCGTATCAAAACCGGCAGAAAAGATTCAGCAGTCAGCATACGTATGCTACGAACCGCAGAAGATCAACATCATCCGCCATCTCTTCAAGGCAGGAGAACTTCAACGAGTCATCATCTTCTCCGGCAAGAAAGACAAGGTAAAGGACATTACTCGCGAACTCAAACGCATGAACATCAACTGCGCACCCATGCACAGCGACCTCAGCCAGCAGGAGCGCGACGATGTCATGTATCAGTTCAAGACGGGTCAGGTAGATGTGCTCGTTGCAACAGACATTGTGTCGCGAGGCATTGATATTGACGACATCTTGATGGTCATCAACTACGATGTACCTCATGATGCAGAAGACTACGTCCATCGCATCGGACGCACAGCACGTGCGCAACGCGATGGTGTTGCCATCACTTTTGTCTCTGAATTGGACATGCGTGCCTTTGCCGACATAGAGCGTTTCCTTGAAAAGGAAATTGTCAAGATTCCTATCCCTGAAGGATTGGGCGAAGGTCCTAAATACGAGCCCAATGCACCACGTAAGAACACGCGCGGTCGTGGTGGTCGCAGCAACAACCGTAAGCCTAACGGCAACAAAACTCGCAACAAGCGACGCAGCACCAAGCCATCGTCAGGTGAGCAACCTTCCGTAAAATCTTCCCAAGACTCTGTGACAAGCACACAGTCGAAAGACGGACAACAGAAGCGCAAACGTAGGAGACCCAATGGCAATCACCACAAGAAATCCAATACGCCTCAAAGCAAGACCACTCCTGCCACACCAAAGTCTGAAGCTTGATTGCCTCTTTACGGTAAAAAATTGCTTTGCAGCAAACAATAAGAACTTACGATAAACTATAAAAATCATCCCGTTGGACTTGTCCTCTCCAGACACTCCAACGGGATGATTGTCTTCATGTGGTTTCCACAACCTCTATGCGTTTCGCTCAACCATTTTACTTATAACATTCTCTTATGCGCTGAGCCAAAACGCGTTATGACAGTCGGGAATCATATCAATCCATAGCCGTTACTTCACCGTCGCAACAGAGAAATAGTGTTCTCGTAAAGGTTTGGTTATTTTCTTACCTTTAAGAACTATAGTTTGCTTCAGTCTGATGTCCTGTGAAGAAGAAGCCACCTTAACTTCATATTTACCAGGATCAACATTCCATTGACGCTTTCCATTGTTCGAATAATAGCCAAACTGCTCGGTATAAAGTTTAATCCCAACAGTTTTTGTTTCTCCAGGCTCAAGCGTCACACGTGCAAATCCTTGCAATTGTATCGGTCGGATTTGTTGCTTTTTGTCTGTTGGAGAGAGATAAATCTGCGCCACCTCATCGGCTCTCATCTTTCCTGCATTAGTCAAGGTAAATGTCAATTCCACCGCATCGTTATCAGTAGGACACTCCTTAACCATGTTCAGATTTCCATACGAGAACTGCGTATAAGACAGTCCGTATCCAAACGGCCATTCTATGCGTTCATCCTGTTCGATTTTCTCATTATAACAGATTGGTTCATCTATTTCCGTGTTGGGATAGCTCACCGACAATTTTGCAGACGGCGAAATTCTACCATAAAGGATGTCTGCTACCGCATGACCACCCTCTTCACCAGGGTACCATGCTTGTATGACAGCAGCGCATCTCTTAGAGATTTTCGAGATAATCTGTGCACGTCCTCCAAAGACAACGAGCACAACAGGTTTTCCTGTTGCCAGCAGTTTTTCCACAAATTCCTCTTGCTTACCAGGTAAGCGTAAACCTTGTCTGTCTCTGTTTTCTCCGCAAAGCATTACATTTTCACCCACCGCAGCGATAATCACATCACTTTCGCGAGCCATGTCCAACGCCACTTTTTGATCAGCTTTCTCCCCAGAATCCACCTTACGGTGCAACAACTGGTATTCCCATGCACGCTTGTCACCTGTCTCTGCATATTTCGTCTCTATCTCTTCCGTCCAGTCGCATCCCCGAGCATAAGCCACGTCAACCCCTTCTGGTTTACGAGTTTCCATAGCCTCCTTCAGTTTCACGATCTTCGGCAGATTCTTGTCGCTCCACTGTTTCTGCCATCCTTTCCAGAAGTAGAACATGCTTGGGAAAGAATAGTCTCCACACATCGCCCACATAGAATTGGCATTAGGCCCTGTCAGCAGAACCCTTTTGACATTTTTCAAAGGCAACACCCCATTGTTTTCAAGCAACACAACAGACTGTGTGGCAATATCGTATGCCGTTTTTCTTTCTTCCTCCGAATCAAGCACCACTTCATCATCGCTATAGAGGTAACGATTCTCGTCCATCATTCCTGCCTGTATTTTGAAACGTATGACATTCTTGACAGCCCGTTCCACGACTTCTGGTTTCACCAGTTTTTTCTCAATTGCCTCTTGCAAATATTTATAGTTGTCGCCTTTTGGAAAATCAACATCGTTTCCCCCATTAATCGCAGCAACCGCTTTTTCCAGTGGAGTGTCAAGGTTGGGAATCTGGTCAATGGCGGTATAGTCGCTCACCACCATCCCTTTGAATCCAAGGTATCCTCTTAGAATATCATTCAAGATTTCGCTGTTAGCCACACATTTTGTACCGTGTACTGCATGATATCCAGGCATGATGACTTGACTTCCCGCCAGTCGGATCATCGTCTCGTGAGGCAATAGAATTTCTTCCATCATCACCTTTTCGTCAGCATCTCCTCCGCCACCATATCCAAGATAATGCTTTGAGCACACTCCCACTCCTTTCTTCAGGTCACCCATCTGCAACCCTTTAGCAAATGCCGTACCCATCATGGCCGAGAGATACGCATCTTCACCATAGGATTCTTCAAGCCTGTTGAAAGACGGTATTCTACACACATCCACCATAGGAGACAGTGACAGAATGCCTCCCATCCTTCGCAAGTCGTTTGCAGTCTGTTTGGTTTTCAGTTCAGCCAATTCAGTATTAAAGGAACAAGCCTGTCCGATTTGCTGCGGATAGATTGTTGCATCTTGCGTATTAACTCCCGATAGCACTTCTTCATGAAACAAAGCAGGAATGCCGTTCGGTGTGTTCTTTATAATCCATTGCTGCAAGGCAACAACTTTTTTTCTGATGTTATCAGCAGATTCAAGATTCTGACTTGCATATTGTGAGAAGTGTCCGATACCGTTAGGAATGATTTTCCGGCATTGTGCCGTATCCAGCTGACCATTCTGATCAAACAAGTCATCCATATAGATACTTCTCAACTGTGCGAGGCGTTCCTCTTGCGACATTCGTCCGTAGAGTTCATCAACCTGTTGTTCTATTCCCTTCTGCTGGTTGCAAGCCACCAACATCGTAGTGCACGCCATAGTGGCCATAATTTTCATTTTACCCATACCACATAATCGCTTTTACGTTCAACCTGTGGTTTCAAAGCATCAGGCGCAGCATATCCCACAATACAATTTCCAATACCCTCATATTCATCCTTTATTCCGAGTTCCTGAAGGATTTGTTTTCCCTCTTCCGTCTCAAAGGTCTCCTTAGCCCGATGAATCCAGCAGGAGCCCAATCCCAGACTTTGTGCTGCAATCATCATATTTTCCATGACGAGAGTACCGTCATATACTCGTGTTGCCACATCCTTTTTAGCAAGCACCACCAGAACGACAGGAGCTCCATAGAACGGGTCAGCATGTCCGCTGGTTGTATTCATGTTTCTTGCCATGACGATATCGAGGTTTATCCTGCTCAACCTATCTCTCATTTCTTTGTTAGTCACAGCCAGTATGATAGCCGCTTGTTTGTTCATTCCCGAAGGAGCATAGGTTCCAGCTTTGACAATTTGTTCTATGAGTTCATCAGGAACACTTTTAGCCATATACTTTTTTACGCTTCTCCTTTCGATGATGTCTTGAATAGTTTTGTTCATAATCGGTAGTTTATTGTTAGATGGTTTGTTTCTTATCTTGCAAAATTACAAAAAAAGCAAGAGAATCAAGATAGAATGGTATAAAAGATAAAAAAAGACTGATATCTTTATGATACCAGTCTTCTTTCAATATGTATTTCTTATCTATTAGTTCTTGAAGAAATCTTTTACTTCCTCGTTGGGAACCATCTGTTCATCGAAGATGTAAGCACCAGTCTTAGGGCTCTTCACCATCTTGATAACCTTTGAATAAGCGCGACCATCCTTTGAACCTTCATGGAGGGTAGCGACGGTTTTCTTTGCCATAGTCTAATTGCTTAATTATTTAATCTCCTTATGAACGGTCATACGTTTCAGGATGGGGTTATACTTCTTGAGTTCCATTCTCTCGGGAGTGTTCTTACGGTTCTTGGTCGTTACGTAACGGCTTGTTCCGGGCAGTCCACTCTCTTTCATTTCTGTGCACTCCAGGATTACCTGTACACGATCGCCTTTTTTCTTGCTTGCCATAGTTTAGTCTCCTATCACTTTAATATCCTTCCAGTCCACGAAACCTTTGGCAACAGCTTGCTTCAAGGCAGCATCCAGACCTACTTTATTAATCATACGCAGACCAGCAGCACTGATCTTCAACTGAATCCAGCAAGCCTCCTCTACATAGTAGAATTTCTTGCTGAACAGGTTAACGTCAAAGCTACGCTTTGTGCGGTGCTTTGAGTGAGACACATTATTACCAATCTGTGCCTTCTTTCCTGTAATCTGACAAATCTTCGACATTTCTATCTACTTTTAACTTGTTCCTAAATTGTAACTTACTCCAAACAGGTTGCAAAATTACAAAATTTTCTAAACAACAAAGAACCCTACTTTATATTTCGGTGTAATATTAACGTTTTTTAACGCCATTATACCCTTGTCTGTTCATCTTTCAGAAAATCGAGAAACATTTGCATGGCTTTGTTGGTTGCAATGGCCAGATTGATATCTCTTCCGTGGTCTTCCTGCACCATGAAAGTCACCTGTCTGTCGATATCTCCACAAGCGAGCCAGATCGTGCCGACGGGAATCTCTTTAGTTCCTCCGGTAGGTCCAGCGAATCCTGTTGCAGCAATGGCATAATTGGTATTGAGTGTCTGACATGCTCCCTTTACCATTTGTTTGGCAACTTCTTCACAGACAGCAGTTTGTTCTTCGAGCACTTGTGCGTCAACATGCAGCAGTCTTTCTTTGATTTCATCGACATACGACACCACTCCACCTTTGAAGTATTTCGATGCTCCCGGTGTAGCGATCATGGCTTCTGCTATTCTTCCTCCGGTACAGCTTTCTGCAGTTCCTACGGTTTTTTCCAATTCCCAGAGTATCTGACTGATTTCACGACTGATAATCTTACTTTCAAAATCCATATTCTTTCTTTTTATTTAAAGGTAACTTTACTGAAGGCAGGCGCATCGATGGGACACGTCTCTCCGTCCAGATATTTATAGTATCCTACAATACCAATCATTGCAGCATTGTCTGTTGTATAGCTGAATTTAGGTATATAGATAGTCCATCCGTATCGTTTGGCATGATCGTGGAATGCGTTTCGCAATCCATTGTTTGCGCTGACTCCTCCTGCCACAGCCACATGTTTGATTCCTGTCTGCTTGACCGCCATCTTCAGTTTCTTCATCAGGATATCGACGATAGTAAATTCGAGTGAAGCGGCAATATCTTCTTGATGGTGTTCGATGAAATCGGGATCCTCTTCCACCCATTTTCTCATATTATAGAGGAATGAAGTCTTGAGTCCGGAGAAGCTGTAGTTAAGACCTGGGATTTGCGGTTCGGCAAACTTGTACGCTTTAGGATTTCCCTGTCGTGCCAGTCGGTCTATGATAGGTCCTCCGGGGTATCCGAGTCCCATGACCTTTGAACATTTATCGATGGCTTCTCCTGCGGCATCGTCGATGGTTTGTCCGAGCACCTCCATGTCGTTATAGGCGTTAACCTTGACAATTTGCGAATTACCTCCGCTGACGAGCAGGCAGAGGAAGGGTAATGGCGGTTGCTGATTGTCATCATCACTTTCTTTGATGAAGTGAGCCATCACGTGACCTTGCAGATGGTTGACGTCGATAAGGGGTATTCCGAGCGATCTTGCAAATCCTTTAGCAAAGCTCACTCCGACGAGCAGCGATCCCATGAGTCCCGGTCCTCTTGTAAATGCCACGGCAGTAAGCTGTTCCTTGGAGATTCCTGCCTTTTTTATGGCTTGATCCACTACAGGCACCACGTTTTGCTGATGTGCTCTTGATGCGAGTTCCGGCACTACGCCGCCGTATGCTTCGTGTACGGCTTGTGATGCTGTTACATTTGAGAGCAGCACACCGTTTTTGAGTACAGCTGCAGATGTATCGTCGCAGCTTGACTCAATTCCCAATATGTAGATATCTTTATTTTCCATTGTTTAGTGTGACAGTATTTCTACTCCATGTTCTGTCATCAGCAGAGTGTGTTCCCACTGTGCAGACGGTTTCTCATCTTCTGTAATAACTTCCCATCCGTATGGGTCGTCAGCATCGATAAAGACCTCCCATGTTCCCATATTGATCATAGGTTCGATGGTGAACACCATTCCCGGTACGAGAAGCATTCCGGGATGTTTCTGCGCGAAATGGCACACTTCCGGTTCTTCGTGGAATTTGAGTCCCACTCCGTGTCCACAGAGGTCTCTCACCACTCCATAGTGGTATTTTTTGGCATGTTTCTCAATGGCTTTTCCTATTTCTCCAACGAATCCCCATGGTTTAGCGGCCTCCATGCCTATTTCGAGACATTCTTTGGTCACCTCCACGAGTTGTTTCTTTTCTGGAGTTGTTTCGCCAATGATAAACATTCTTGAAGCGTCGGCATAGTATCCGTCGAGGATGGTGGTAAAATCTACGTTGATGATGTCTCCCTCTTCAAGGATATCTGTTGCCTTCGGAATACCGTGACACACCACTTCGTTGATGCTTGTACAAACGCTCATGGGAAATCCTTCATAGTTGAGACAGGCAGGAATGGCTCCGTGTGCTTCGCAGTATTCTCTACAGAGTTTATCTATTTCGAGCGTTGACATTCCTTCGTGTATTTCCTTTTCTATCAGGTCGAGCACTCCTGTGTTGACCACACCCGACCGTCTGATTCCCTCTATTTGTTCTGGAGTCTTCACAAGCTGGCGAGTGGGTACCAATACGCCTTGATTCTCCAAGTGCATAATTTTCTTGTCAAATTCTGTCGGCTGTACGCCTGGCTTACAATGCCACCTTCTTTTTACCATAATAAAAAAAAACGTTTTTACGTGGCAAAATTACTAATAAGTGTCAGAATAACCAAACAATTCGTTGAAAAAAACGGTATTATCTGTTACTTCCGATTCTGTTTGATGATGCTGTAGGCGGCATAGAGTCCGAGTTCTCCTGCCTTGCTGAGGTCTGCCACAGCCTGTGCCTGCTGTTTGAGCGCGAGCCTTGCTATTCCTCTGTTGTAGTATGCTTCAGCCAGATGTGAATCCATCTCTATGGCTTTCGAATAGTCTTCTATGGCATGGAGATAATCTTTCCGCTGCACATAGACATTACCTCGGTTGTAATAGAGGATTGCACTGGGATTGTTCTCAATAGCCTCACTCAGGTCGGAGAGCACATTGGCAGTCTTCATACTGATATCTGTACCCTGCGAAGCATTAAACGCGTTGAGTCTTGCCTGGCAGACTGCTCTTTGCCAATAGGCGAGTGTCTGTGTGGAGTCGAGTTGTACAACAGCCGTAAGGTCGTCTATTGCTGCTTCATTATTCTGGGTATCTGAATAGGCTACGGCTCTTATCAGCAGGAGTGCTGCTTTTTGTTTTGCGTCGTGACATTTGTCGATCGTGTCAGCCACCGAGTCTATCAGTGCGAAGTAGCGGTTTGTGGCAGCCTCGTCGAGTGTGCGCAACTGTCGTGTCACATAAAGCTGTCGTGTGCCGCCTTCGTTTCTGTTGAAGTCATCCACCCGTTGGTCGAAGGCAGTTGTTGCGTTCATCCGTTCTACGTCTTTCTGCATGGCGAGCACAAACATAGGAAGATAGTCGAGCGAAGCCTTTCTGTTTTGCACCCTTCCCCGGTAATCGCTTTGATATTCGTGTTCCACCTCCTGTACATCTTCCACAGCCAGTTGGTTGTATTTCTCGATGTCGAGGTCGCTACGTTTTCTCATCTGTTTTTTCGAGAGTCTCGGCTGAATACCCAAGCGTTTGTTCATCTGTGCTTTGAAGATTCTGAATTCGTCGAGCTCTGCCTGTTTGCTCATACCGAGTTTTCTGTAACAGTCGGCACGGTGTTGCAGTCCAAACCAGAAGTTTGGAAATTCCGCAATGATTTTCGTATAGTCCCTTATGGCACCTCTGATATTTCCGGTATTCTCCAGCAGGAGTGCGCGGTTGAAGAGTGCCATGAGGTTATTGGGCTCCAGGTTGAGCACGAAGTCAAAGTCGAGGATGGCTTGGTTGTCATCTCCCACCTGTGCCCTCAAGAGTCCTCTGTTGTAGTGTGCGAGGAAGTTGTTGGGATCGAGGTCGAGCGCAGTATCATAGTCTGCCATGGTTCCCCTGAGGTTATTGAGGTTGAATCTGGCAATGGCTCGGTTCACATAGCAATCCACTCGTTTGGGCATGAGGTGGATAGCTTTGCTGAGATACTCGTCGCTCTCTTTCCATTGATGCCGTGCCATGCTGATGATGGCTTTCTGACTCCACAGCGAACCGTCGTATGGGTCGATAGCAATACTTTTATCGAGTGCGACAACAGCTTTTGTGGTGTCTTTCTGGAGCATATAGACCTCTGCCTGCATGGCATAGACTTTCGCGTTCTTGCTCCATCGGGTGAGCATGGTGTCTATCTGTGCCAGTGCCACATCATACTCTTTCTGCTGAATATGACAAAGCACTCTGTTGTGCCACAGATTTCGGTTCTCCGGGTCGTATTTCAGTGCTTTATCGTAGTCTTTCACGGCTCCGGCAAAGTTGTCTTGTCTGATGCGGCAGAGTCCTCTGAGTTCATAGACGCTGACCACAAACGGGTTTCTGTCAAGTGCCTCGGTACAGTCGTTTTCAGCTCCTTGGTAGTCGTCGAGATAGAATTTCGCCAGACCTCTGTAGAACCATGGTTCGTAGAGATACGGTTTTGCCGAGATCACCTGATTGAAATACTGTATGGAGAGCACATAGTCTTCATAGTAGAGTGCCGACTGTCCTACCATGAGCAGTCTGTCGGTATTAAACTGTGCCTTGCCGGTCATTGACGACAGGATCATAAGTGCAACAAGCAGAAGTTTCTTCAAACCTCTGCCCGTTGTCGTTGTCTTAATTACCCTTGTCATCATGTTTACAATCCGTTTTGCTTTACCTTATTACGGGAGCCTGTTTCACCTGTATGTCTTTTGTGGTCGGTGATTATTTTCTCACCGCCATTTTAGTTTTGTATCCGCAGCGCACACGTCCTTGGAGTAATGCTCTCATCTTACTCTTGATGAGTTGTTTGCGGAGTGGAGAGATGCGATCCACGAAAACCTTGCCTTCGAGGTGGTCAAATTCGTGCTGCATCACGCGTGCAAGGTATCCTTCCACCCATTCGTCGTGTGGTTGCATTTTCTCGTCGAGCCATTGCACGTGAATGCGTGTCGGTCTGGTCACGCGCTCGTGGATGCCGGGCAACGATAGACATCCTTCTTCCGAGGTGTCGGTCTTGCTTTCATCGTATTCCACGATATGTGCGTTGATAAACACGTTTCTGAATCCTTTGTATTCAGGGAAGTCATCGCTGATCACATCAAGGTCGATGACCACCAGTCGTATGTCTTTTCCAATCTGTGGTGCAGCCAGTCCGATGCCCTCGCTCTCTGCGAGTGTGTCCCACATGTCGGCAATGAGTTTATCGAGCTCTGGGTAGTCGGCAGTAATATCCTGTGCCACCTTTCTCAACACCGGCTGTCCATATATATAAATAGGTAGTATCATTTCTTGTTGCTTTATTCGTCGTCACGATTTCCGTGCGCGCATATAGTCCTGCAGTATGATCGTGGCACTGATTTCATCCACCAGCGCCTTGTTTTGCCGTGCCTTTTTCTTCAGTCCTCCGTCAAGCATGGCCTGATGGGCAAGTACGGAGGTAAAGCGCTCGTCGAAGAATTCGATGGGCACATCGGGTCGTGCCTTTTTCCATCGGTTCACAAACTGCTGTACGCGCTGCAGGTTTTCGCTGGGCTGTCCGTTGGGCTGTCTGGGTTCTCCTATGACAATGCGCTCCACGGGTTCGCGTGCAATATAGTCGTTGAGGTATTGGAAGAGTTCTGCCGTGGCTACTGTTGCCAATCCTCCTGCAATAATTTGCAGAGGATCGGTAACAGCGAGTCCGGTTCTTTTCTTTCCGTAGTCTATCGAGAGTATTCTCACGCTAAGAATTTCCCTTTTTTATCCGTGGTTCTTTTTATTTGTTGTAGAGCAACCAAGCGCCGTTATACTTACCCTGGAGTTCGTTGCGGCTTGCAACTGCCTCACCCTTCGTATCAAACGTGGTAGCCACTACGCGGAAGGTGCCACCCTGGGTGTTGCGCACGATCCGTGCATCATAGCCGGCATTGCGGAGCTGCTGCTGCAGTCCTTCGGCGTTGGCCTGAAGTGAGAACGAACCTACTACTACGCTGAAAGCCTTGAGTTCGTTTCCGCTGATGAGGGTTACATTCTCCTGACGCACGTTCACGTTGTCAGTATTGTCAACCACCTGTGTGTCGTTGGCAGGTTTGGTCTCTACGGGTGCCACTACAACGGGTTCTTCCTGTGCGGGCTGCTGCTGTTGCTGTTGCTGCTGTTCTTCTTGCTGCTTGGCTTTCATGTAAGCCTGCTTGTAGGCGCTGTCGCCTGATTTACAACTTGTGAAAGCCATTGCGGCACACAGTCCTGCACATAGGATAATTTGTTTCTTCATTGTTTTATTTGTTTTAATTTTATAATGCTTTTTGAATATCATCTGCGAAATTACAAAATATCGTCCAAACTTGAAGAGAAAAGGTGCATAAAGTTTGTTAAATGGTATCAAATCGCATTATTTTATGAAAAAATATGGCTAAACAGCACGATGTTTTCAAAAAGATTGCCTATATTTGCAGCAACAAACATTATCAACCCTTTAAAACGAAACGACTATGAAGAATTTAGGATTTCTCGGTGCATTCCTCGGTGGTGCTCTCGCCGGAGCCGTAGTAGGACTGCTGTTAGCCCCTGAAAAGGGAGCCGACACTCGTGATAAGATTACCGATGCGGTAGATGACTTCATGAAGAAGCATAATATCAAGCTCAGCCGCAAGGAGATGTCTGACCTTGCCGCCGATATTGTTGACGCAGCACCTGAAGTAAACGAGTAATGCTGTCGAGCGACAAGAATGTAGAGACCATCGGACAACTGGTGCAAGCCGTTATCCGCTATTTGAACCTCCAGAAGGAGAGCATCAAATTTGACGTGGTCGGCAAACTGGTACAGTTGCTGACGGTAGCCGCTTTGGCTGCCGTTGGCTTTCTGCTGGTCATTGCCATCCTCCTCTATTTCTCTTTCGCCGTGGCATTCTGGCTTTCGGCATCGTTAGGCATGACCATGGCATTCATGCTGATCAGTTTGGCTCATCTGCTCTTGCTCGTGGTCGTTTTCATCTTCCGAAAGGCATGGATAGAGCGCCCACTGGTGAAGCTTCTTGCCAACATCCTGATGAGCAACGATCCACAATAGTAACCATGTGAGAGGACTTATTCTTATGCAGACCAAACAACAACAGGTGGGTATTCCACAGACCTTGGAGGACATTCGCGCACGACGCGAACAACTCGCTGAAGAACTTGCTCAGGCGCGCAGCGAGATTAGCGGTCATTGGCACCAACTTGTCACTCCCCAAAAGACCAATACGCGCGGCGAACTTGTTGCTGCGCTGATTTCCAATGCCGTTACGGCATTCGACGCTTTCCTCCTTGTGCGCAAACTGTTGCGCGGCTACCACACCCTTTTCGGTCAGCGCAAGCGCCGTTAAACGATTTCCATTGCCCATGAAAGATACCGTCCTTCTGTTACGGCCATTGCAGTGGGTGAAGAATTTCTTTGTCTTCGCCCCTTTGTTTTTCAGCAACAACCTGCTGAACAGCCATTATTTCCTACAGACACTGTGGGTGTTTGTTGCATTCTGCTTCGTATCGAGCAGCATCTACTGTTTCAACGACATCCATGACGTGGAGAACGACCGCCTCCACCCTAAGAAGTGCCACCGCCCCATTGCCGCCGGCAAGGTGAGCGTGGCTATGGGCTACGTCATCATGATGCTGACACTGGCAGCCAGTCTGATCACAGCCTGTCTCTCCGACTGCAACCACCTGCCCGTGGTCTGCGCCATGCTGGTGGGCTACTGGCTGATGAACGTGGCATACTGCATCCGCCTCAAAAAGTACGCCATCCTCGATGTGGCCATCATTGCCGTGGGCTTTGTCATACGCGTACTGATAGGTGGTTTTGCCACCGACATCATCGTATCGGGATGGTTGGTCATGATGACCTTCCTCCTGGCACTCTTCCTTGCCTTTGCCAAGCGCAAAGACGATTACCGCATCTACGAGCAGACGGGCACCATGCCGCGCAAGAGTATTGCGGGCTACAATTCCCAGTTTATCGACCTCTCCGTCACCATCGTGGGCACCATCACCATGGTGTGCTATATTATCTACACCATGAGCGACAGCGTGGTGAGCCATTTCGGTTCGTCCTACGTCTATCTCACCAACGTATGGGTATTGGCAGGACTGTTGCGCTATCTGCAAAACATGCTGGTCTATCAGCGTAGCGGCAGTCCCACCAAAGTACTGGTGAAAGACCATTTCATCCAGACGTGCATCGTTGGCTGGGTGCTCTCATTCTTCTCCATCATCTACCTCTGATTCTCCGTCTCACCTCATGAATACTACGTTTTCCACCGACAACCGCCAAGGGTCTCCATTGGTCAGTTTTATCATCACTTACCACAACGAACCGGCTGACATGCTTCATGCGTGTATCGAGAGCATCCTGGCATTATCGCTGGGCGACAGCGAGCGCGAGATTATCATCATCGACGACGGATCGGACGTGAGTCCCGTCAGCTTTCTGACCGACTGCATCGACGAGGTCGTCTATGTGCGACAACGCAATATGGGACTGAGTCAGGCGCGCAACCGGGGCATCGACATGGCACACGGCTATTTCATCCAGTTTGTCGATGCCGACGATGCCATCATCGCCCCACCCTACGAACAGTGTCTTGACCTCGTGCGCTATCAGCAAGCCGACCTCGTGATGTTCTGCTGTTCCGACACCTCAGAGACGTCCTTCACTCCTGTCTCCGTCTCTCCTGTCAGTGGCAGTCATTTCATGCGCGAGAGCAATATCAGGGCTGCTGCATGTGGATACCTCTTCGCACGCCGCATCCTCGGCAGCCTGCGCTTCGAGCCCAACATCTACCACGAAGACGAGGCATTCACCCCGCAACTGCTGTTGCGTGCAGAGCGCGTCTTCAACACGCCCTACAAGGCTTACTACTATCGGGCACGCCACGACTCCATCACCAGGAGCAGCGACCAAGACACCATCAGCAAGCGCCTCGACGATACGCTGACGGTACTCACCCAACTCTATCGGCTGACCGATAAGCTGTCGCCTGCCGACCGTCCTGCTATGGAACGGCGCATCGCACAGCTCACCATGGACTATCTCTACAACACCATCATGCTGACACGCTCGGCAAAAAAGCTCGATGCCACCATCGACGCCCTCCGGCAACAGGGACTTTTCCCGTTGCCCGACCGTCCTTATTCCAAGAAATACACGTGGTTCCGACGCCTCGTGGGTAATGCCATCGGACGACGAGCGCTCCTCGCATCCCTGCCGCTCCTACCCCGTCACTGACCCGTCTCATCCCCTATTCCATCTCCTATGCGCATTCTTCTCGTCAACGACTACAGTGGACTCCATGCCAACCTCAGTCAGGGGTTGCGCAGTCTGGGGCATGAGGTGACCGTTGTTTCCAACGGCAACGGATGGCGCAACTATCCTCGTGACATCTCGGTCATCAGAAAATCACCCTCCCACATCGACGGAGTGCGCTACCTCCTCAACCTCTGGACGCGCATCCTTCCACGACTCACAGGCTATGATGTGGTGCAGCTCATCAATCCCATCTGCTTCGATCTGCGTCCCGAACGCCTGTTTCCTATCTACCGCTTCCTGCGACGCCACAACGGCAAGATGATTCTCGGAGCCTTTGGCGAGGACTCGATATGGGCAAGAACCTGCATCGAAGAGAAACCGCTGCGCTATAGTGACCATAACTTCGGCAATATGGTGCGCACCGATGCTGCCTCTCAAGACCTTCTTGACGTCTGGGTGAATACCCCTCACGAAAAACTCACCCGGCATATTGCCAACGACTGCGACGCCATCGTAGCATGTCTCTACGAGTATATGGCGTGCTACCAACTGCACTATCCTGCCAAGACCCATTTCATCCCCCTGCCCATCGTGCGTCAGACGCCACCCCCTATCCCGTCTCATCCACGTCTGCGCCTGTTCATCGGCATCGACCGCAAGCGTAGTGCCTACAAGGGGACTGACATCATGTTGCGTGCTGCACAAGCCATCGTTGAGCGTTATCCCGACCGTGTAGAACTGCGCACAGCATACTCCGTGCCTTATGCCGAATATCAGTTGATGATGAACAATTCCGATGTCATCCTCGACCAGCTCTACAGCTATACGCCATCCATGAATTCCCTCCTTGCCATGTCCAAAGGCATTGTCGTTGTAGGAGGTGGCGAACCCGAAAACTACGAGATTATCCAGGAGAACGAGTTGCGTCCCATCATCAACGTTGAACCGACCGAGCAGAGTGTCTTCCATGCCCTTGAGCAGTTGGTGCTCCATCCTGAGTGTCTGCCACGTCTCAAGCGCGAAAGCATCACCTATGTAGATCGCCACCACGACCACCTGAAGGTTGCCCGTCAGTACGAAGCCCTCTACCAGTCCCTTTAAACAGATTCTCTTTTTATATTTAAGATTGCTGCGCCATAAAAATCCACGGAACAGTGTTTAGGTTAGAGGTTAAAGGTTAAAGGTTAAAGGTCAAAGGTTAAAGGTTAGAGGTTAGAGGTTAGAGGTTAAAGGTTAATGATTTTGTTTCCGTCTAATTCCGTCTAAATTCCGATGATATATTTCTGGCCGTAGGCCATATTTTTATTAAAGATTTCCTCCAAAGATTTCTTGCCGTAGGCAACTAAAAAAATCCACGGACCACACGGAGAACACGGAGAAAGATTTTCGTTAAAGATTTTTCTCAAGATTTTCATTAAGATTTCGAGCCGTAAGGCGATCCCCAATAAATCCCTCCAGCAGAGCAACGTAATGTTGCGCATTTTCAGTTAGGATTCTTCTAAAGATTTTGATACACAAGCAAAAACGGGCTGAAAGCCCAATGGTTTCCCTAGCCCAGGGCAACACCCTGAGGAAGAGCGCATTTTGGTTAGGGATTTTTGTTGAAGATTTTGTTTACTGCCTCCCTGAATTACAGATTATTTCTTGCGAAGCAACTTCTTAAACAAGATTTCCCCCAAAGATTTACCTATGGTTTGTTTTGTCGTGACTCAGCATAGTGAAAGCGAGCTCTCACTCTGTCTTCGCTACTCCAAAACATCTTGCGCTCGCGCAACCCAAACCATCCGTATAAATTCCGTCTAAATTCCGATGATAATAATCCACGGAACACACGGAGAACACGGATGTTAGTTAAAGATTATTCTCAAGATTTTCATTAAGATTTACACCATAGGTTATTTTTGTCGTGACTCAGCATAGTGAAAGCGAGCTCTCACTCTGTCTTCGCTACTCCAAAAATTCGAGCCGTAAGGCGATCCATTATAAAATTCTCCCCAAAAGCGAGGTATTCGAGCGCATTTTCAGTCGAGATGTTCGTTAAAGATTTTGTTTACTACCTCCCTGAATTACAGATTATTTCTTGCGAAGCAACATCTTAAAAAAGATTTCCACAAAAGATTTCTAGCCTTCAGGCTACCCCAAAAATACCGTTTCCCAAAACTGTTATCTGTTATCTGTTATTTGTAACGCAAAAAATTCGTTTTCAGAAACTGTCAACTGTAACGCAAAAAATCGTTTTTGGAAACTGTCAACTGTCAACTGTAACGCAAAAAATCGTTTTTGGAAACTGTTATATTGTTATATTGTAACGCTTGGTGTGAATTGGCGTTGTCCAAGAAACAGGAACAGTCCTCGCGAAACCTATTTTTCCTTTCCGAAAACTGTAATACTGTAAGCTGTAAGGATTGAAAGTCATGATGTCAATGGCCTGTCCCTGTGACATAAGAATTGAAAGTCATGATGTCAATGGCCTGTCCCTGTGACATCTCACACCTCATTTCACCGTCTCCACAAACCTTATCTCCTTCACGCCCCATCCGTTGAGCCGTGGACTGCTGACAAGCACCGTCCCTGCCAGTCTCCAACCGGACAAAGATAGACAAAAAGCAAGGGTGTATATACCATTCATCTATGGCATATACACCCTTTGATATTTCTGCTGAGTAAAGCAGCTGTTATTCTTCGGTTGTGGACGAAGATTCTGATGTCACTATAGCGACTCCACTGAGATATTCATAATTACCTTTAGCTTCTTTTAGCTTAGTTATTGTGGCTTCATTGCAACCTACAGCCTTGATGGTCTTCAATGCTTTGCAGTTATCAAACAAGGTTTTGTGATTGGTCGCGTTACTAAGGTCACAGTTGCTAAAGTCAACGGTTTCCAAAGCAGAACATTCTCTGAACATGTATTGCAATGACGCATTCTCTGCGCATTTAAAACTGCAACCGCTCAAATCTATTTCTTTCAATGCTTTACAATAACCAAACATTTCTACACAGGAAGTCACTTCTTTAAAGTTGCATCCACTCAGGTTTACAGAGTTTAAATCATAACAATACTGAAACATTTTATAGCAGTTTTTACTGCTTAACTTAACACCGCTCAAGTCCACTGTTTGCAAAACTTGGCAGTTTTGAAACATAATCTTTGAATCCGTTACTTTACTAAAGTCACATCCGGTAAAGTTTATGTTGGTTAATTTAGCACATTGTGAAAACATGTTATAGCTCGTTGTCACATTTTTCAGATTCAGATTGCTTAAGTCTATGCTCTGCAGATTTCCACAGTCAAGAAACATACCGTTACAATTAGTAACATTGGAAAAATCACATCCGCTTAAATCGATGCTGGACAAAGCTGAGCAACCACTGAACAAAGCGTTTAAGTTGGTTACGTTTGATGTGTTCAGTCCCTTCAACGATACGCTTTGCAGGGATTTGCATGAGTAAAACATAGATTTCAATGTACTCAGATTGTTGCTCACATCCATTCCTCCCCATGTAAAAGAGGTGATTGCAGACCCGTAAAGAAGTTTTTCAAGGGAGGTAACATTAGGAAATGAACAACCCTCAAAAGTAACAGATGACAGTGTGGAGCATTTCAAATTGCTCAATGCGGTGAATGTTTCATCACCAATTACGTTGTGAAAGTGCGCAGATGTTATGCCGTCCAACTTCCCTTCATTCAGGAGAGACCAATTATGGTTGTTCAGCGTGCCTGTCAGCGTCAATTGACCTGTTTTCACCGCCTTGTTCACCAATTCAGAATTCATCGTCTCGTCGTTCTCACAATAGAGTACATCGTGGATTACCTTGACAGGTGTGCTGCCGCCATGGTTGCTTGCTATTGTATGTGTGACATCTTTATGGTCAGTGAATACCACCTGGTTTTCTTCCACTTTTATGTTTTTTGCGGTTGTCCATGTGCCTTCAATATCAACCACACTGCCCAAATAGCTTTGGGCAGAAAGTGGCATGGATGCCCATGCCGTGAGGCATAGGGTTATGATGCTTTTTGTCTTTATTTTCATAATAGTAAATGTTTTTTAGATTTATTGTCCCCAAATAGTGCCGTCTTCGTCTTGTTCGTAGTCATCTCCCGAACCAAACCCAATACTTTCTCTAGCGCTACCGCTTGCTGCAAGCAGTTGAGACGACGCTATCTCATATACCGTCATCTGCGGCTTGATATACTCTTTCTTTTTCATATCTTTACGTTTATTTTATGATTACTTTTGTTGTCTTGTTTCCTCTCTTTACGATGTTAATGCCTTTTTGCAGGTCAGGGAGTCGATGACCGTTGAGGTCGTAAATCTCCGCTTCGCTGTTATCAGCGGCATTAAGCACGTCGATGGCTGTGGTGTCGTCATCACCGATGGACAGGCTCAACATTCTTGCCTGTGCCGATGGTGCCGTTGTGTTTGCCAAGAGATAAGAGCGGAATGCGCCCACCTTGACTTTTTTACCGCCGTTGGTTAGTTCGCCCACATTCCAGAACTTGTCGTTGTTGATGACATAGCAGTCGTTGGAGAGGGCATTAGAGGTTGTCAGTGTGCCTACCAATGAGTATTCTCCAGCCGTGATGCCTGTCTGAATGGCATTGCTCATCGCCGTATTTGTAGTTGAAATGCTGATGCCACTGACAGCTGCATTGCGACGCACAAGCACCGGTGTGCCAGCGGCAATTTCTTGATTGTCAATCCTTCTCAGCACTATTTCTTTTTTTTCATTATCCACGCTGGAAAGCTGATAGAAACTGCAATCGCTGTAAGCGTTTGGATTAATGGCAAACGGCAGACAAAGCGTACCCCATTGGTTGTCTTTCATATCTCGTGAGTACGACACGCTACCTACTGTGATGTCAGCCTCGCAGTCATATCCCTCGCTGTCGTTGAGTGTCATGTCGGCCACCTTAATCACGCCATTCTTTTTCTCGGCAACATAATATTGTTTTCCGTTTCTCACGAACAAGTCGTCATGCTTATAACCACAGTCGGTATAGTCACATTGATGGCTGTAAGTATTGTCCTCATTGTTTTGTGCATATCCATTCTTGTTGTGGCTCCACACCTGATTGTATTCTTTGATGTCCGCCTTGTTCACAAGCGATGTCTTGTCCGTATCGAATCCTATAGCCACATCCAAGTCGTTGAAAGTTACCACTGGTGAGAGGGTGGAAGGATAAGAAAGCTTGGTGTCATCCGTCAGCGTAATCTCAAGTGCATTCACCCCGGTGGCATCCATGTTGTATTGTTTATGATTTGCGTCGTTAGAGCAAGTGCGCATGTGTCCGCCTGCCATTTCTTGCCATTCGCCGTAAGAGTGTCCAAGAGCATAAAGCGTCTCCGTTCTTTCTTCATTACAACAGGCGCACTTGTATTTCCTATATCCATCAGATGTGCAAGTAGCAGGTTTTTCTACAACCAAAGGCATGTCGTGTACTGCTATGGTAAAACTAATCGTTTTATAATTCACATCAATAACAACAATATTATAACAAAGAATCTTAGAATCTTCATTTTCATCTATTCGTAATGTCAGAGCATTAGATGATTTAGAAGTATTACCAATTATGTCCTCTTCTAAAATGTTGCCGTATTTTGCGTCAGTAATGGTGATTGGTTTTTTTGATATGGTATCACTAGTGTCCACTAAATAAATTTAAGACTTAATTCTCTTACAGTTTGTAACTTCTCGGCAGGTTCGCTTTTGCCGAGCAAATCTACGAGAGGGGTTCTGTCCAACAATGAGACAGATAAAATTC
>NZ_NPJE01000025.1:0-278 GCF_002251205.1 Prevotella sp. P3-92
CTTACCTTGATTCATGAGTCTAAACTAACTTACAGATTGTAATTTTCTGCAAAGATAGTCATTTCTAACCCATAGAGTCATTTTTTGCTCGTATTTTGTCGCATATCAACCACTTACAACGATTGTTAATCGTTTTTAGTGGACACTAGTGATAAAACTCACATCTGATTCAATATGCTATGATTACTGATAGTTATGATATTGAAACTGAACCAATGATCAATCTGTTTGATTTCTACGGCAGACGTGGAGATTTTGCAGATATATGCCTGATACCC
>NZ_NPJE01000026.1:0-379 GCF_002251205.1 Prevotella sp. P3-92
CTCGTCGAGTTTTCGATAGTTTCTCGACCGACATTCGTTGCTCTTTCGTTCGTTTTTCGCTTGTTCCTCGTTCGGTTCTCGATCGGTCTTCGATAGACTAACGAATAACGAACGAGAGACGAACGAGAGACGAACGAGGACCTAACGAGAAGTTAACGGGAACCGAACGAGAAGCGATCGGGAAACCGTGGTCTTTCTGTCGGGACCAGATGGCGTGTTGAATTACTTGTTTTGTAAACATAAGCAGCTTTTTAGTTGTTAAATTATTTATTTGATTTTTTTGGTTTAAAGGTTTCTTTCTTGTTTTGGAAATCATCCTCGGCTTGAAACACAAAGATACAACATGACACCCCCGAAATGCAAGAGTTTTGGCAGTTTT
>NZ_NPJE01000027.1:0-50117 GCF_002251205.1 Prevotella sp. P3-92
TTAAGCTCCATCTTGCGTGCAATGACAGAGGCGAGATAATAGCGTTTGTACTTACTGGTGCAAATGTCAGCGACAAGGACCCGAATGTGTTCAAGGTTCTTGCTAAACGTTTGTATGGCAAGCTGTTTGCTGACAAAGGCTATATTTCGCAGAAGCTGTTTGACTTCCTCTTTGAGGATGGAATACAGCTGGTGACAGGGTTGCGCGTAAACATGAAAAACAAGCTGATGCCGTTCTATGACAGAATGATGCTGCGCAAGAGATACATTATCGAAACCATTAACGACATGCTGAAGAATACGGCACAGATTGTACACTCACGCCATAGATCTGTAAGCAACTTTATCATGAACCTTATTTCAGCATTGGGAGCATATTGCTTCTTCGACAACAAGCCAAAGGCATTGCAAGGATACTGCATCGAAGACACGAAGCAACTGTCACTATTCTAAGGGCAAATCAACTTCTTTCAGCCTTCTGTTATTACCCACTCCTAATGGTATGGGGAGGAGGCGTATTCACGCTGTATTTATATTGTATTAAACACTCGGTTATCCCGAACTGGGGCCTACTATATACTCTATTTTGTACGAGCAACATCCTGAGGCGGAAACAGCTTGCATGATGGAGTGGGATGGTATTAAATATTTAGTGGATAGTTTGGCAATAAGTAGGGTGGAGGTAGTGGCTGATTACTTAAATAACCTTGACAAACTGACTGAACTTGCGGAAGATTATATCAAGGAAAAGCGTCCCAATTTTGCAGCATTCTGTTATGACGGTATTGACCATGCTGGTCATGAGTCTGGTCATGACACACCAGCCTATTACGATGCAATTGCAAGAGCCGACCGCTATGTGGGTCGTATCATTCAAGCCACAAAAGATGCAGGTATCTTTGAAAATACCATATTTATTATAACCTCCGATCATGGTGGTAAGGAGAAAGGTCATGGCGGTAAGACATTATTAGAAATGGAAACCCCATTTATTATCTATGGAAAAGGTATTAAGGAGGGATATCAAATTACAGATGTGATGATGCAGTTTGACGTGGCTGCCACTATTGCTGAAATTTTCCATCTAAAACGTCCCCAGGCATGGCGTGGACAACCCATTACCAGTGTCTTTAAAGGTCGCAGATAATCTTCTTGATGAAGCGACTCTATTAAACGGAAAAAATAATTCATTATAAAAACATAGGTTGCTAAGTATCCTCTTTCATGATAAGTTAGCAACCTATGTTTTTTATACGAGTTAGCCATATAGCTTTCACCAAGCGTGCCAACTAAAGAGAGCCTTAAAGCATTCCTTTGGTGCTGGGTAGTTGGTAATGGAAGATATCGCGTTTGACGGCCATGCGCAAAGCACGTGCAAGGGCCTTGAAGATGCCTTCAATTTTATGGTGCTCGTTTTGACCTTCAGCACGGATGTTGAGGTTCATGGCAGCCGCATCACTCAGACTCTTGAAGAAATGCAGAAACATCTCTGTTGGCATTTCGCCAATGCGTTCACGATGAAATTCTGCATCCCATACCAACCATGGGCGTCCACCGAAATCTAAACATACTGAGCATTGACAATCGTCCATGGGCAATGCGTAACCATAACGCTCAATGCCTCGTTTGGATCCTAAAGCCTGATGCAGGCAAGCGCCCAGCGCCAAAGCGGTGTCCTCTATGGTGTGGTGCTCATCGACGTGAAGGTCGCCTTTGGTGTGGATGGTCAAGTCCATCATACCGTGTTTTCCAATCTGTTCAAGCATGTGGTCGAAGAACCCTAATCCAGTATGTATGTCACATTGCCCCGTACCATCAATATTCAAACGAACGTAAATATCAGTTTCTTTGGTGGTGCGTCGAACCTCGGCAGTACGGTCACCAGCAAAGATGCGTTCTGTAACCTCATTCCAGTTGCCGATTTGAGCAAATTGGCAACCAATATTTTCTGCAAATTGTCTATCAGTATCTCGGTCGCCAATCACATAGCTGTGAGCCATGTCGTAGTCGGGGTTGTTCATGTATTTCTCCACCAGACCAGTAGCGGGTTTACGCGTGGGCGCATTGTCGTTTGGAAAATGGCGGTCGATGAGTATATCATCAAATTCAACACCTTCGCCCTTCAGCGTTTGAAGTATGAAATTATGAACAGGCCAAAATGTTTCTTCAGGAAATGAATCGGTTCCTAATCCGTCCTGATTGCTCACCATGACAAGCTCATAGTCGGTGTGTTGTCTGAGAAAAGCAAGGTTGCCGATGGCGCCCTCTACGAATTGCAGTTTCTCAAAAGCATCAATTTGTTCGTCCTCGGGTTCTTTGATTATGGTTCCGTCCCGGTCTATGAAGAGTATTCTTTTCATGTTAATTTATGGGGTTTGTTAAATATATCAAGTGTATGATTTTTATTGTATCCTGATGTTCCATTCATGCCGCATTTTCTCGCCATGGCAGATTTAAAGCGAGCTTTGCTTCTGCTCATTTGGCTTGCCGAAAACGTTGGATTTCATCCTTCGTTTTCTCGCCATGGCAGATTTAAAGCGAGCTTTACTTCTGCTCATTTGGCTTGCCGAAAACGTTGGATTTCATCCTTCGTTTTCTCGCCATGGCAGATTTAAAGCGAGCTTTACTTCTGCTCATTTGGCTTGCCGAAAACGCTCTTGTTCACGAGAAACGATGGCGCCATAAGCATAATAACTGTGGAATAGAGCCGGAAGAGTGGCGAAAAACTGGAAAAATCCACAGATGGTAAATGTCACAAAGGTAAGCATTGGCATATAGGCAGGCATGGACAATGGGTCACCATAAAGTTGGCCTGTCTGTGCCGAGAGGTTGGCCATAAACAGGATTTTGGCAGGAAGGCAGATGATGAGATCAACGATGATGGCCCATAGAACATCTATGATTACGATAGCGAAAAGACCACCCCAAAAACGGAGTCCCCCTTTGTAGTTGGCACGCAAGGCCTGTAGGAAAGGAGTGCGTTCACTAAATATATAATGTATCAGGGTAGGAACGATGGGTAGTCCGAAGGCAATAATCAAGAGGGAAAGAATAACTACTGCCACACACACGGTAGTAGAATGAGTAGCGAAAGATTGAGGTGAGGCTATGGAATATGCGATGGTACCGCCTGCCAATAATGCAATGGGTATTATCGTTAGTAAGGAAGTGAAAATACCGCCTTTAACGGTTCGCCACGCTAATAGAAAATTGGGCTTCCACCAACTTGTAGGCAACACTAATGTATGGTTTTCTTTGTGCTCTTTAAGACGTGTCAACACACACCCTATGGTAACTGCGAGTAATAGCATACATACAATCACAAAGACCACGAGAAGTCCACCAGTGATAAAATAACTCTTCTGTGAGTCAATAAGTGCAGTACTGTCTGCACCGTGTTGTGTTAAAGTTATCAGTTTCATAACGACCTTGGGCATTTGTACCGCAGCAACCAATCCTGTAAGACCGACCATAAGTGAGTAGGCTAATGCCATCAGCCATGAAGACTTAAATACAGTGCGAAAATGTGCTGTATAGAAACGGAATCCAGAAGAAACAACTGCTCTGTAGCTGCGCGGTTTCATCAGCTCGTCGATTTGCTCTTTACTATTCATTTAATCTTTAATTTTAGAAATCGAAGCCAAAGGTAGTCAATTATATTTAAAAAATAGGTGAAGACTGCAAAGAATTAAGAGATTTTTTCTAACTTTGCATGAAATTAAAGAAACTATACGCATGTTAGAGACCGTAAAATGGGGATTTATCGGTTGCGGAGAAGTAACTGAGAAAAAAAGTGGACCTGCCTTTTCTGAGGTTGAGGGTTCTACTGTAGTGGCTGTTATGAGTCGTACCGAAAAACGTGCACGAAGCTATGCTGTTTGCCATGGAATACCCAAATGGTACACAGATGCTCAAGAGCTCATAGATGACCCTGATGTCAATGCCGTCTATGTTGCCACGCCTCCGTCGAGTCATGCTACTTATGCCATTATGGCCATGCGTGCAGGAAAACCCGTTTATGTGGAGAAGCCATTGGCTGCCTCATATGACGATTGTGCGCGAATCAATCGAGTAAGTGAAGAAACTGGAGTGCCCTGTTTTGTAGCATATTATCGTCGTTATCTGCCTTATTTCCTTAAGGTGAAGGAAATTGTGGATAGTGGTCGTATTGGTCGTCTTGTCAATGTGCAGGTGCGTTTTGCTGTGCCTCCACGAGCACTTGACTATGACCGACCAGATAAAATGCCGTGGCGCTTGCAGCCCGATGTGGCAGGAGGTGGCTATTTCTACGATTTGGCTCCTCATCAGTTGGATTTGTTGCAATATATGTTTGGCACCATTATTGAGGCTCGTGGAATTAAGGCTAACAGAGGTGGTCTCTATGAGGTTGAAGATTCCGTTAGTGCCTGCTTCGAATTTGAAAACGGAGTACCAGGAAGTGGCTCTTGGTGTTTTGTAGCTCATGAGTCAGCACAGGAAGATCGTATCGAACTGATTGGTGATCAAGGATCGGTGAGTTTCTCAGTATTTGTCTATCAGCCAATTCGTCTGCATACCAGCGAAGGCGAGGAAAACATTACCGTACCTAATCCCCCATACGTACAGTATCCCATTATTAAGAATGTGATAGAACATTTGAGAGGTATTGGCGTTTGTGAGTGTACAAGTATATCGGCAACTCCAGTTAATTGGGTGCTCGATCGTATTCTTGGTAAGTTCTAAAAAAAAGATGATGACGGTGGAATACTTAAGAATGGTATTGATTGTTCTTGTGTTGGCATTGGCTACGACGATGAAAGGCCATGCTACTCAAGTTCTGCCGTCTGTTAACTATCCTGTAAAAGCGGAAACTGATACACAAAAAGTACCAACGGAAGTTTCTGTACCTCCCAAGCGCAAATTGAGTTGGTTGCGGCGTACTATACGCGGTTTCAGTTATATTGATACAAATTATGTAGAACCGCAACATTATAACTGGGCAGTTATGCTACAAGCTACCCAAAGTTACGACATCTATCAATTACGTACGTCAGAGAAGAATGGGCAGTCTTTGACATTTTCTCCGAATCCGACCATAAAAATCGGACCATATTTTGGATGGAGGTGGGTATTTCTTGGTTATACTTTCGATGTAAAGCACTTTGGATTCAACCAAGAAAAAGCCAAACAAGGTTGGGATTTTAGTATCTATGCTGCACAGGTCGGTCTTGACATTTTTTATCGTAAGACAGGAAGCGATTACAAAATAAGTAGGGTGAGACTATCTGATAAAAGCTCAGAGCAGCTGTTGAAAGGCCACTCATTTGATGGACTCAAGGTTGGAACTACAGGTTTCAATCTCTATTATATTTTCAACCACCAACGTTTCTCTTATCCTGCTGCTTTTGCACAAAGTACATGTCAGAAAATCAGTTGTGGTTCATGGATGGCTGGTATAGGATATTCGCACAATAGTCTGTCGTTTGACCACGAACGGTTACAAGATCTTATAGATAAAAACGAAGGAATGCATGGTGAACAACTCGATAGTGCACTAATGTTCAATAAAGTGAAATACTACAACTATAATGCTTCCGTGGGCTATGCTTATAATTGGGTTTTTGCACCTAATTTTCTGTTCTGCGCCAGTACATCGTTGGCTCTTGCCTATAAAAAAACGAAGGGAGAAATGAAAGAACCTGCAGCACATGGATTTGATATAAACAATGTTAATATTGATGGAATAGGACGATTCGGGCTTGTCTTCAATAATACCCGTTTTTTTGCAGGACTGAGTGCTATCGTCTATTGGAACAACTATAAGAAATCTCGTTTTTCCGCAAGTAATATATATGGTACAGTAAATGCCTATGTAGGTTATAATTTCGGTAAACGTGGAAGATATAAAAACAGAAAACAGTGATGAAAAAATATATTCTGATGCTCATTATGGGCATTTCGCTGCAAATTCACGCACAACGTTGTGTTTATCAAAAGGTGGATAGTGTAAAAATTGTGACTATGCTGCAAAAGGCGGTTGATAATCATAAGAACAAGACGCCGCTATTCTTTGCCCATCAATTGATAGGACGGCCTTATGTGGCTCATACACTTGAAGGTCAACCGACAGAACGACTTGTGGTTAATACCCGACAGCTTGACTGTACCACCCTTGTGGAAACGGTGACCGCACTTACCATCTGTGCAAAAAACAAGCAAACCTCGTTCGATGCTTATTGTAGCATGTTGGAAAAATTACGTTACCATCATCACAAAATCAATGGATATACGTCCAGATTGCATTATTTTACAGACTGGATACTGTCTAATGGAAAAGCCGGATGGGTTAAGGAAATTCAAAGCAACAATACCCCATTTACTGCGGTACAAAACGTCCGTGTAGGCTATATGAGTGCTCATCCGCTATCCTATGTGGCCTTGAAGAACAATCCTAAGGATGTCAAAGTGATAGCTGCACAAGAACGGAAACTTACAGGACAGACCTTCAGTTATATTCCCAATAAACAGATTACAAATAGCAAGATTCTTCGACAGACGATACATGATGGCGATATTTTAGCTATTGTAACCAATAAGAAAGGGCTCGATATTTCACATGTCGGATTTGCAGAATGGAAAAGTGATGGATTGCATTTACTCAATGCGTCTATGATACATAAAAAAGTGGTGCTCGAACCTATGACACTTGCTCAGTATATGAAGAAGCATCCATCATTTCTTGGAATTCGCGTTATTAGAATAAAATAGTATAAAACAAATTTAAAACTGAAAAATATGGAATTACCTGATTTCATGAGTTATGCCAACAAGTTCTCTCAGTCAGACTTCGTTGAAAAGATTTCACGCATCGCTAAACGTGCCGGTGCGAAGTTGGTCTATGCGGCCCTTATCCTGTACTATACGTTACAAAGCGACAAAGTAAGTACAGCCAATAAAGCGCTGATTATTGGAGCGCTGGGATATATGATTAGTCCCTTTGATGTTATTCCTGATGCAATTCCCATTGTGGGATTGACCGATGACCTTGCAGTATTGCTCTATGTACTGAAAAAAGTATGGGGCGATGTGGCACCTGAAATACAGGAAAAAGCAAAACAACGCTTAAGTAAATGGTTTGACGAGGACGAAATAGAAGAAGCAAACGATCTCTTCGGTAAGTCAGAATGATCCGAGAATACGACGTTAGAGTAATACCGCAAGTGGCTGCCTGCGAACAGAATCTTGTGGCGTTTTTGGCAGATGAGTACGGCTTTGACAGACGTACGGTGAATAGTGTACGTGTCTTGCGGCGGAGTATTGACGCAAGACAACGTAGGGTGGTGGTAAACCTCAAGGTGCGATTATACATCAACGAACTGCCCACAGACGAGGCCTACGAACAGACAATTTATGGCGATGTGTCAGACAAACCTGCCGTTGTGGTAGTGGGCGAGGGGCCTGGCGGACTTTTTTCCGCTTTACGCCTTGTGGAGCTCGGACTTCGTCCTATCGTGTTGGAACGCGGTAAGGATGTTCGCGAAAGAAAGCGTGATCTTTCGTTGATAACCAAAAATCAACGTGTTGATGGCGAAAGCAACTATTGCTACGGAGAAGGTGGGGCAGGTGCCTATTCAGATGGAAAACTCTATACACGTAGCAAAAAAAGAGGAAACACTACCAAAATACTCAATGTGTTCTGTCAGCATGGTGCTTCAACCGCGATATTGGCAGACGCACATCCTCATATTGGTACCGATAAGTTGCCACGTGTGATAGAAAATATGCGCCACACCATTTTACAATGTGGAGGTGAAGTGCATTTTCAAACGAAGATGACACGGCTCATGTTGAAAGACGATGTGGTGGTAGGTGTAGAGGCTGTCTATTTACCCACAGGAGAACAGCAAGTTTTCAAGGGTCCCGTGATTCTCGCAACAGGACATTCTGCACGTGATGTCTATCGTTATCTCGCAGATGCGCATATTGAGTTCGAAGCCAAAGGAATTGCTGTTGGTGTGCGCCTGGAGCATCCTTCTGCTCTGATAGACCAAATTCAGTATCATTCTAAACAGGGACGTGGACGTTATCTCCCTGCCGCAGAATATTCTTTTGTGACACAGGTTGAAGGACGTGGTGTATATTCGTTTTGTATGTGTCCGGGAGGTTTCGTAATACCTGCCGCAACAGATCAGCAACAGATTGTTGTTAACGGAATGTCACCTAGCAACCGAGGTGGACAATGGAGTAATAGCGGTATGGTAGTAGAAATCAGACCAGAAGACGTGGAAGGAGATGATCCACTTTGCATGATGCGTTTCCAGCAACAGATGGAGTATGACTGTTGGTTGCAAGGCAATAGGAAACAAACCGCTCCAGCACAACGTATGGCTGATTTCGTAAATGGTAGACTCAGTGCCGACCTACCGCGGTCATCGTATGCACCAGGGCTCATATCTTCACCACTTCACTTTTGGATGCCACCAGCTGTAAGCAATCGGTTAAAAGCAGGATTTTTACAGTTTGGAAAGTCATCACATGGCTTTTTAACCAACGAAGCATTGATGATAGGCGTTGAAACTCGTACCTCTTCGCCAGTACGTATTGTACGCGACCGTGACACTTTAATGCACGTTCGCATTAGAGGCCTTTTTCCTTGTGGTGAGGGCGCAGGCTATGCGGGAGGAATTGTTTCAGCAGGCGTCGATGGAGAACGTTGTGCCGAAATGTGTGCTAAATATTTGGGTGTTTGCTGATTTTTTAGTAATTTTGCGCGGAAATTGAAACAATAAATTCATTGCAATGAATATTTCTTATAAATGGTTAAAAGAATATGTTGACTTCGACCTGACGCCACAGGAAGTGTGTGACGCCTTGACATCTACTGGTCTCGAAGTTGACGCACTTGAAGAAGTTCAGAGTATTAAAGGTGGTCTTAAAGGTCTGTATGTTGGCAAAGTAGTCACCTGTGAAATGCATCCTAATTCAGATCATCTGCATGTGACAACTGTTGACCTCGGTCGTGAGTCACTATCGCAGATCGTATGTGGAGCGCCAAATGTTGCTGAAGGACAGAAAGTTATAGTGGCAGATTTGGGCTGTGTCCTGTATGATGGCGATAAGGAGTTTGTTATTAAGAAATCAAAACTGCGAGGTGTAGAATCTTGTGGTATGATTTGTGCAGAAGACGAGATAGGTGTTGGTAATTCACATGATGGAATTATCGTATTGCCTGAAGATGCAAAGGTCGGAATGACTGCCGCAGAATATTACCATTTGGAGAGCGATTGGCTAATCGAGGTTGATATTACTGCCAATCGTGCTGATGCACTTTCACATTGGGGAGTGGCTCGCGACCTTTATGCTTGGCTCAAGCAAAATGGTTATAAAACACAACTTCACAAGCCTTCAACGGCAGATTTTAAGGTAGATAACCACGACTTACCCATTGAAGTGGTTATTGAGAACCAGGAAGCTTGCAAGCGTTATGCATGTGTTAGTGTTACAGACTGTGAAGTGAAAGAATCCCCTGATTGGCTGAAAAATAAACTTTCTACCATCGGTCTGAGACCAATCAATAACATCGTTGATATTACCAACTACGTGATGATGGCACTGGGTCAACCTTTGCATTGCTTTGACGCAGATATGGTAACAGGACGAAAGATTGTAGTGAAAACCATGCCAGAGGGGACTCCATTCCAAACTCTTGATGGAGTAGATCATAAACTTTCAGAACGTGACCTCGCCATTTGTAATGCAGAATCACCTATGTGTATTGCAGGTGTATTCGGTGGAAAGGGTAGTGGTACGTATGAAACCACTCGTAATGTGGTTCTTGAGAGTGCTTATTTCCATCCTACCTGGATAAGAAAGTCTGCACGTCGCCACGGTCTGTCAACCGATGCTTCATTTAGATTTGAGCGTGGTGTAGATCCGAATGGTACAGTAGAGGCTTTGAAATATGCAGCATTGCTTTGTAAGCAGTTGGCAGGTGGTAAGGTTTCTATGGAAATCTGTGATGTATATCCAAAACCTATTAAAGATGCAGTGGTTGACCTGAAGTTTGACTATGTAAACTCACTCATTGGAAAAAACATCGATGTGGTTACATTGAAGTCAATCTGTCTCTCGCTCGAAATGGAAATCATTGAAGAAAACGAACTTGGCTTAACACTTAAAGTTCCAGCCTATCGTGTAGATGTACAACGTCCTTGTGATGTGGTTGAAGATATTTTACGCATCTATGGTTACAATAATGTGGAAATTCCAACACAGTTGAAGAGTTCACTCGTTATAAAAGGTGAGGAAGACCATAAACACAAAATGGCCAATCTCGTCAGCGAACAACTTGTTGGCATGGGCTTCAATGAAATTCTAAATAATTCGCTGACAAAAGCCGCTTATTATGGTGAACGTCAGGATACGTTGGTGAAAATCATGAATCCGCTTTCATCTGACTTGAACGTCATGCGACAATCATTGCTTTATGGAGGATTGGAAAGTATTGAACACAATGCCAATAGAAGAAATGGAAACTGCCGTTTCTTCGAATTTGGAAATGTCTATTATTTTGATCCGAATAAGACAAATGAAGAAAATCCAATGCAAGCCTATACAGAACAGTATCACCTCGGTATTTGGCTCACTGGTAAACGAATTACAGGATCTTGGGCGCATCCTGACGAAGATTTCTCATTTGCAGAACTGCGCGCTTACGTTGAAAACATCCTTACTCGAATCGGATTACAGTCTGGTATGGTTGTGCGCAAAAAATCAACTAATGAGATTTTTAGTGCTGGACTGACATACGAAAATCGTGGTGGTAAGGTTTTGTTGGAGATGGGCGTTCTGTCAAAGAAGGAACAGAAAGCTGCAGGTATCGACACACCTGTATATTATGCAGAACTGAATTGGACAGCTTTGATGAAAGCAGTACGCAAACAAAAGGTTCTTTACACCGAGATTGCAAAATATCCTATAGTAAGCCGTGATCTTGCATTGCTTATTGATCAACAGGTTGAATTTGCTCAGATTGAGGAGGTTGCCCGTCAGACAGAAAAGAAACTCTTGAAGAAAGTGGAACTCTTTGACGTCTATGAAGGAAAGAACCTTCCAGAAGGTAAGAAAAGCTATGCAGTAAATTTCATTCTCCAGGATACTGAGAAAACGATGGGAGATAAACAGATTGATGCTATCATGCAGAAGCTCATCAATAACCTTAAGCAGAAACTTGGTGCCGAACTTCGTTAATTCAAAGAAATAATAATAAAAAAATACAATAAAATGGGAAGAGCATTTGAATATCGTAAAGCTGCAAAGCTGAAAAGATGGGGCCACATGGCCAAAACATTCACAAAAATTGGTAAACAAATAGCAATTGCCGTTAAGGCTGGTGGACCAGACCCTGACATGAACCCTGCTTTGCGTGCCATTATTGCCAATGCAAAGCGCGAAAACATGCCGAAGGATAACATCGAGCGTGCTATCAAAAACGCCATGGGTAAAGATCAGAGTGATTATAAGGAAGTGACTTATGAAGGATATGGTCCTCATGGAATTGCCATCTTCGTAGATACACTGACCGACAATACCACCCGTACTGTGGGAGACGTACGCTCGGTATTCAACAAGTTCAACGGAAACTTGGGTACTCAAGGATCACTCTCTTTCCTTTTCGACCATAAGGCCGTGTTCACTTTCAAAAAGAAAGATGGATTGGATATGGATGAGATGATTCTTGACCTCATTGATTACGGAGTAGAAGATGAATTCGACGAAGATGAGGAAGAAAACAGCATCACCATCTATGGTGATCCTCAGTCTTTTGGCGCAATTCAGAAGCATTTGGAAGAAAACGGATTTGAAGTAACAGGCGCTGAGTTTACTCGTATTCCTAACGACCTCAAAGATGTTACTCCAGAAGAGCGTGAGACTATCGACAAAATGGTTGAAAAGCTTGAGGACTTCGATGACGTTCAGACTGTTTATACAAACATGAAACCTGAAATCGTAGAAGAATAATAAGTTGGTCTCAATGGCAACAAAGCATATTTGTTACGAAACGCATGGTACATGTTCTAGAATGATTGATGTAACTTGCGATGAAAATAATATTATTCAGCAGGTCTTTTTTCTTGGAGGTTGTAATGGCAATCTTCAAGGAATTGGCCAACTGGTGAAAGGACAGCATATTGATGATGTGATCCACAAAATTAATGGAATCCGTTGTGGAACCAAAAACACCAGTTGTCCTGACCAACTTTGTAGGGCTTTGGAAATACTTAAAGAAAAAGCGGTTGATGATTAACTCATTAACCGTTTTTTCTTCACTTTCTTATCAGATGTACGTTATTTCGTCTATGATGCTAATTTGCTAGGTATTGGAAGATATTCACTTTTGATAGTCTTTTGCCTTATATACCACGTCAAGAAGTTTCTGTCCTTGATGCTTTCGTGAATAATACACGTAGCGAAAGCTGTAGCCAGCCTCTTTATAAATTTTTAGCGATGTGGCATTTCTTAAGTCCATCAGCATTTGCTGTTTTAGTTCAGACTTGTTCACTATTGCAGAGTCATCCAGTACACCGCCTAAGGTGTAAGCATAACACAATGTGTGGGATTGTTTGTCGAATGTCAGACTGTCTATTGTTACATCTTTGGCAATAAGTGCAGGACAGTTTTTCTCTGTATATGCTTGGGCTTCGCGCTGGCAACGTTGCTCTAAGGTCTCTTGACAAGCTGAAAACATTGCAATAGCAATTATCGTGTATATACCGATGTGTTTCATTCTATTTATCTTATTATTTTCTATTCACTTGTTGATTTGATAGTTATTTTACCCTTACTTGCTCCGGTGTCATCCATCGATAGAGATTGCAACCGATAAAGTTGCCAATAACCTCAGAGACATAAATCAACGCAACGATAGGTTGACAAACCACATCCCAAGGTGCGGCAAGAAAATAAAATGCATCGGCAATACTATGGGTGAATCCACAGAGAATGAAAACTGGCACACCGAGTAAGAGTGCTAACATTTTACCCTGTCGTGCAAATTGAACAGCAGTCGTCATAATAAAACCACATCCGATGGCCAACAAACCGCATGCAAATGGACCTTTGGTAATACGCCCTGTCAATATATCTCCTGCTTTTTCAATACAATCAGGATGAGTATATCTGATGGCAAGGGCTGTTAAAAGACAACCAATAATGTTTCCGATGAGTACTATAACGAGCATCGACCAGTCACCATGTCGGCGTATAAAACCTGCAGTTCCTGTGTATAATTTCAATCCATAATACACTACGGTTGTTAAGCCAAAAGCGAAGAGTACTGCACCAGCTACTCCTCCTACTTTGAGATTGACTGTTCCACCAATTGCAATGCAGATACCAGCCAAAATAGCCAACGGAAAATGTGTGTTGAATGTTTCTTTTAGGTTCATATTTATATTATTTAATTTGAATTCAATGATCTATGACATGTACTGTGACTCTCTTGTTTCTTTTAACGTTCCATCTCTCTAAATTCTGAAGGTAGATAACCAGTATGGCGCTTGAAGTGTTTTACAAAATATGAAGGATCGTCATACCCTAACATGTAAGCAATTTCTTTAATCATCAAGTCAGAATAAAGAACAAGACGTTTGGCCTCCAATATGATGCGGTTATTAATGAAAATCAATGGAGATTTTCCAGAACACTCGTTGACGCTATTGCTGAGTGAACGGACGGACACATTTAAACGATTAGCATATTCTTGAACAGTATGCAGTTGTTTGTATTCCTGTTCAAGTAACTGTCTGAAACGGATAAAAAGTAGGTGGGAAGGTTTACGATAATCAACAGTTTGTTCTGCCTCATGTTTGCCGTATCGTTCTATTTTTGCAAGAAAGATGGTTAGTAGTGATTTTAAGATGTCTATATTACCCAATTCACCATTTCTCTCCGCTTCTAACTCCATTTCGTGTATTAACGGTTGAAGTAACTTTGATGTTGGCTCGTCTATAATATAATATGGTGTTCCTTCGTAGGTATGAAACGCGTTGTATTCAAGGAATAAACGACTGATATTGGTGGAAGAATTTGAGACTTTTATCAAATCAGTACACATTTTTATAGCAACCCCCCGATAGTTGTCTTTACAATCGAAATGGTGAATCTGTCCAGGAGACAGAAAAAATATGGTGCCTGGAACAACCTTGTAATCAACGAAGTCCACCGTGTGTGTTCCTTCACCATCCTGAAACCATAGAATTTCATAGAATGAGTGGACATGTGCCATACAGTCGTCAATGTCACTTGTGGCAAAGAGTTCGGGCATGTGCTCTACTCGAAATCCATTTCCACCAGGTGCATTACAGACGGTTTGGTAAATATGACTCAGATTTATTTCTGACATAGTATTATCTAATAAAATTCATGGGTGTCCATGCTTCGCGTTCTGGAAGGTCTGATGAATCATTGTTGTTTAGTTTTTTCAACATCCATGCCATGTTGTTGGCCAATGTACGCATGGTTTGCATACCTTCAATATCTTGTGCGGCTTCGCCTTCGCCTCTTCCATAAGCCAGATTCCAATATTGGGAAGTCACAATCGGCATGTTCATCATTTGGAAAGGCATGAGTAATGTTTGATATACTGCAGAAGCACCGCCACGACGACAAACTGCTACGGCAGCTGCTGGCTTTCCAATGAAGTATGCCCCTCCTGCATAAAGCATACGCTGTTGAAGGCAAAGTAACTGACCTGATGGTTGACCGTAATAGACGGGAGAGCCTATGATGACTCCATCGCAATGAGAGATGCTTTCGATGACGGAGTTTGTTATGTCATCAGAAAACACACATTGTCCGTTGCCGTTCTCTTTGCATTTATTGCAGGCGATGCAACCGCGAACAGGTTTCTTACCAATCCATAGGATGGTACTTTCTATTCCGTGGATACTAAGTTGTTTTGATATCTCCGTTAAGGCAGTATAAGTATTACCTTCCTTTCGTGGACTTCCATTAATGAGTAGAACTTTCATAACAATTTGTTGAAGAGTCTTGTTGTAAATCGTACACTAAGTTTATTTTGAAGGCAAATTTACTAATTTCTACTGAATTGAGCAACGTCTTTTGATTCAAAGTGCGAATAACATAGAAGAAAAAGTGAAAAACTCTTTGTAATTAGTGCAAAATATAGTAAATTCGCAGTCGAAATAGAAATAAAGACTTATGCAGAACGTATGTGTTTTTACAGGAGCAAGACCGAACTTTGTAAAGGTCGCTCCAATTGTCAGGGCCATCATTAAGACAGAAGGTATTGCCTATCAGTTGGTATATGCAGGACGTCAAGATGATCCTACCCTTGAAGCATCATTGTTTGATGATCTTCAGATGCCAAAACCAGATATTTATCTCGGTGTTGATTGTGAAAATCTTAATGAACTGACAGGAAGAGTGATGGCTGAGTTTGAAAATTATCTTAATCATCATTCTACAGATATTGTTATCGTCGTTGATGACCTTGCTTCTACCATGGCAGCTGCCATAGTAACAAAGAAACGAGGTGTAAAATTGGCTCATCTTGTTGCTGGTACTCGTTCCTTTGATATCAATATGCCGAAGGAAATCAATCGCTTGGTCATTGATGGATTGAGTGATTTGTTGTTTACGGCAGGTGTTAGTAATAATAGTATTGTTACTCGTGAAGGTGCTGATATGCAAAAAATTTACATGGTTGGCAATATCCTGATGGACTCATTGCGTGCTAATCATGACAGATGGACGAGACCTCAATGTCTTGAAAATGTGTCAGACGGTCAGTATATTGTCTTGACTCTTAATCGCAAAGTACTCTTGGCAGATACAGATAAACTCCAACACCTCCTTGC
The DNA here is from genome assembly GCF_002251205.1 of Prevotella sp. P3-92. Taxonomy (NCBI): domain Bacteria; kingdom Pseudomonadati; phylum Bacteroidota; class Bacteroidia; order Bacteroidales; family Prevotellaceae; genus Prevotella; species Prevotella sp. P3-92. The sequence goes on from NZ_NPJE01000027.1 coordinate 15,860, forward strand.
TACTATAATCGATGTGTGCACTGGATGTGAAATTATTGCGCCATTACGTGGAGTAGCAAGAGAAGCTGTGGAAAAAATGTCGCTACCTATAACCCTTGTTCCAACATTGTCGTATTTGGAATTTGGTTACCTTGCTGCACATGCTAAAGGTGTGATAACGGATTCTGGTAATGTGGCAGAAGAAGCCACATTCAATCATGTACCATGTATCACTCTTAATAGTTATACAGAACATATTGAAACGGTGAATGTAGGTACTAATGTGTTAGTAGGTGAGGATTGCCAAAAATTGCATGATGCCTTGAAATTACTGATGGCTGGCAATTGGAAACATGGTGATTTGCCTGACCGTTGGGATGGACGTTCGGCAGAGCGTATTGTACAGACGCTTCTTGATTTATAATACTAAGAATAGCAAATGCTTTCAATCTTGGCCATTTCCATTTTGCCAATTCTTGTAGCTTGGCTGTTGGATAAGATATTAGGTGACCCGATGTGGTTACCGCATCCTGTTGTGCTGTTTGGTAAAATCATACATAAGTGCGAAACAATATTAAACAAAGGTCATTGGAAACGGACAAAGGGAGCGGTAATGGCTGTTGTGCTTATTATAATGACTTTTGTCTTGACCGATTACCTTTTGAAAATAGCGTTGGATGTGTCTGTTTATCTATGGATGACCGTGACAACCATACTTGTGTTTTACTGTTTGGCAGGAACAACACTGATTCGTGAAGTTAGACAAGTTTTCTACGCTCTTGATATTTCATTACACAAAGGACGTGAGCGTGTAGCTCGCATAGTAGGGCGAGACACAGCCAATCTTACAGCTCAGGAGGTACGTTCGGCAGCATTAGAAACCATGTCAGAAAACCTAAGCGATGGTGTCGTGGCGCCACTTTTTTGGTTGGTACTACTGGGCGTGCCGGGAATGATGGCATATAAAATGGTCAATACTCTCGATTCTATGATAGGTTACCATAATGAACGCTATCTTCGTTTTGGAACTTGGGCAGCACGCATTGATGATGTAGCCAACTACATACCAGCTCGATTGACAGCATTGATGATGATATTGACTTCAAGTTTTTATTGTTGGTGGAGCAGGTTACGTTTTGTAGCAAAATATGGCAGAATGCATGCAAGTCCTAATAGCGGCTATCCAGAAGCTGCATTAGCATCTATTCTTGATTGTCGTTTTGGTGGACCTCATGATTATTTTGGTCAACGTTTTTATAAACCATATATCGGAGACTGTGATCGCCAACTAAGTACGAAAGATATGATCATTGCCATTGGTGTTAACCAAAGAGTCGAGATTGTTATGATGGTAATTGTATGTGCATCGATTTTGTTTTGAGTACAGAAAAAATTGATATTTCTTTGTTTTTGAGATGTAAACTATAATATTTATCAAATGGCTATAAGTTCACAATCGAATCATAGGAAAAAACTTAATCCACTAATGTTTGTGGGAACAGGAAGTGATGTTGGAAAGAGTGTTGTAGCTGCTGCGTTTTGTAGAATATTTCGGCAAGACGGATATCGCCCAGCTCCATTTAAAGCACAAAACATGTCGCTCAACTCGTATGCCACTCCCGATGGATTAGAATTAGGACGCGCTCAGGCTGTACAAGCTGAAGCGGCAGGAATCCCTTGTGAGGCCGATATGAATCCCATCTTGCTGAAACCGCAGTCTGACCATACATCGCAAGTAGTCTTGTTGGGACGTCCTGACAGCAATCAGTCTGCTGGAAGCTATTTTCGAAAGGAAGGACGAGATCGCTTTCGTAATGTTGCTCATGAAGCATTTAATCGTTTGGCATCCCGTTTCAATCCTATTGTGATGGAAGGGGCAGGAAGTGTTTCTGAAATCAATTTGCGCGAGGTAGATATTGTCAATATGCCTATGGCTCTTTATGCCCATGCAAATGTAATTCTTGTTGCAGATATTGACCGCGGTGGCGTTTTTGCTAGTATTTATGGCAGTATTATGTTGATGACACCTGAAGAACGAAGTCACATTAAAGGTATTATTATCAATAAATTCCGTGGAGACATCAGTCTCTTCGAATCAGGCGCGAAAATGATAGAGCAACTATGTGGAATACCAGTTCTCGGTATCCTGCCTTATTTTCGTGATATTCATATTGAAGAAGAGGATAGTGTCTCGCTGCAGGTTAAGTCGAGACAGGCTGTAAAAGGCAAGGTAAATGTTGCAGTAGTATTGTTGCGCCACATGAGCAATTTTACAGACTTTGATGCATTAGAACAAGATTCACGACTGCATCTTTATTATACCAACAATCCTGCTGATCTTGAAGATGCAAATATCATCATCGTTCCTGGATCCAAATCTACGATAGATGATCTTTGTCTGTTACGTCAGAATGGAATGGCAAAAGCTGTTGTAGAAGCACGAAAACGTGGCGTTACGGTGCTAGGCATATGTGGCGGCTATCAGATCTTGGGAAAGGAAGTACGAGACCCGAATCATGTCGAGGGTGAAATCGAGCGATTGCCAGGGTTGGGACTTTTGCCTGTCGTGACAGTTATTGGTGGTGAAAAAACTACTCGACAAGTTACATTCCAATGTCCTACGCTGGTAAAAGATGAGAATGTCAAGCTTCGCGGTTATGAAATTCACATGGGAACGACAACACTTGATGACAATGCTCAGTCGATGAATCTATTTAATAACCAAACAACTGATGGATGTTTCGTTGATGATCGCTGCATGGGCACCTACATTCATGGAATACTTGATAATGCACCTATTGTTGATGTTTTATTGTCACCATATCTGAAAGATGCTCAACAGCAGTCTGTCTTTGACTATGAAACCTATAAAAACCAACAATATGATTTGTTGGCAGATCATGTTAGACAACATGTTGACATGGAACGCATTTATCACATTCTTACTACGTCTGATTAGCTTTAACTGACAGATAAAGCAGATGTCGCATTTGTGGAAAAAGAAAGAAAAACATAATTCTTCTTTGTTTTTCGCTTACAAATTCGTAATTTTGCAAACGCATTGAGAATAGAAGGGAATGAGGTGAAAATCCTCGACTGTCCGGCAGCTGTAAACAACCCTATATCGACGTGAACAACAAAGTCACTGGTTTGTTACCGGGAAGGCGTTCGCGATCAGGTTGACAAGTCAGAATACCAATTCCAAGCATAAACAAAATTTTTCATCGTACTCTTGGGCTAGGCGATGAGATGTTTATAAATATGAAGAAATTCAATTTGTCGATAATTGCAATGCTTGTCTCTGTAAGCGCAATGGCGCAGACAGACACCATAACAAGCCGTGTTCATCAATTGAAAGAAGTGACTGTGACTAAGAGTCAGCGCAAGCGAATGCTCACAAGTACAGCACCTTTGCAAATGATGGACCGAAAAGACATGCTTACTATGGGAGTAACAGATATGGCAGACGCACTTCATCGAATGTCGGGCGTTACGCTACGCGACTATGGCGGTGCAGGAGGCATGAAGACCGTGGCTGTGCGTGGTTTTGGAGCAAAGCATACCGGTGTAAGTTATGACGGTGTTATGCTTAGTGATTGCCAGAGCGGCGAAATAGACCTTTCTCGTTATTCGCTTGATAATGTCGCCAAGTTATCGTTGGTAATTGGTGATAATGATGATATTTTCATTCCTGCACGTCAGGCGGCATCATCAGCAGTTCTCAACATACAGACATTGCCTTTACCTTCTGATGAAAGAAAACCGCATTTAACTTCTCAGTTGAAGATGGGGTCATTCGGATATGTTAGTCCCTATTTGCGATATGAACAGAGTTTTTCTAAGGCCTTTGCCGTGTCTGCTGTAGCTGAATATATTTATGCCGAGAATGATTATCCTTATGAGATTAAAAATGTAAAGACTGTGACGAAAGATCGTCGTACTAACAGTCTCATGAGTAGCGGACATGGCGAGTTAAACTTTTCATGGCAACCTCATGCAACAAATCGATTGACAGGTAAGATTTACTATTATGACAATTCACGTCAGTTGCCTGGTATCGTCCATTATTATACTAACGTAAGTGGGGAGACTCTTCATGACCGCAACTTCTTTGTACAGGCGGGGTTCCAAAAACGTTGGGGAGATACGTGGGCGTTGAAAACCATTGCCAAAGTAAATTGGTACGAATCTATCTATCGCGACAAACTAATGCCTGGCGCTGTTAACGATGCAAGTTATTGGCAACGGGAATATTATGCTTCTGCTGCCCTGCTGTTTGTCCCAACGAAACATTGGGCAATGGATTATTCTGCAGATTATTCTTTTAACAATCTGAATGGCAGTTCATGGCGCGCCATTATTGGACATCCGTTTCGCCATAGTATTCTTCAGTCCGTTACTGTAAAATATCAAACTGGTCGTTGGGTCATGACGGGAAAACTGTTGCATTCGCTTTTTATCAACCGTCAGAAGAACGTCGAACAGACAGATCGTACCGATGTGCAAATAAATTCTGCACGAAATATGCGTCGTCTCTCACCATCGCTGTCGTTGTCATACAAACTGCTTGAAGATGAAGAACTCTTTCTGCGTGCCAGTTACAAAAATATTTTTCGTTCTCCCACCTTTAATGAGAGTTACTACTATCATTATGGCAGTACCGAATTGAATCCCGAATTAACTGACCAGTGGAATATAGGTGTGACATACTCACCTCATCTCTCACGTTACACTACTGCAACGCTTATGTTTGACAGTTATATCAATAAGGTGAAAGACATGATAGTAGCAGTACCATATAATATGTTTGTTTGGACGTGTATCAATGTCGGTAACGTGCGCAGTATAGGCATCGACGCAACAATGCAGGTTGAACACCAGTTCAATAAAGCTCATAGGTTGATGCTCTCTGGAAGTTATAGTTTGCAAAAGGTGCAAAACCGAACTAATCCTGAGTCGCCCAACTACAATAAGCAGATTGCCTATATGCCTCAACATACAGCAAGTGGTTCTGTTGCTTATGAGAATCCTTGGATAAACTTAATACTGCATGCGACAGGTATGAGTAGCCGTTGGCCTAACAACGAGCATTATCCTTCAACAATGATAGAAGGCTATGTTGATTTTGGCTTGACAGCATATAAACAAATCCATTTTGGACACCATCATGTAGAAATTCGTGGAGACATTAAAAATCTCTTTAATAAACAATACTGTATCGTGGCTCATTATCCGATGCCCGGCAGAAGTTGGATGATATCAATCAATTACAAATTATAATTAAATTATTTATTCAAAATGAAAAAACATTTATTAAGTATGGCAGTACTGCTCATGGGAGCAGCTATGTTTACCGCCTGTGATGACAACGACAATGAACAGCATGAATACATTGTTCCTGTAACAAAAGGTGCATTCCTTGTATGTAGTGGAAACATGAGCAGCAACATCGATGGTAGCGTTTCATACCTCGATTATACCTCTAATCAGGTTGCCAACAAGCAGTTCCAAGCACAGAATGGTCGTTCCTTAGGTGGTACTCCTAATGATGCTTTGGTTTATGGTAGTAAGATGTATATTGCCGTAACTGGTGAGAATACTCTTGAAGTGGTTGATGCCAAGACATTGAAGTCTCTCAGACAGATCAAGACCAATGTGACTTTTGGTGAGGGTTGTCTCAAACCTCGTCACCTTACAGCTTCAGGCGACAAGGTGTATATTTCATTCTACGGCAAGTCTGAATCTTCGTATGATGAGAATTGGAACGCTACAACTAAAGGTAATGGATATGTAGTTGCAATTGACACCACAACATTCACTCGACAAGGTATCTATGAGGCTGGTTCTTTCCCAGAGGGCATCAGCGTGGCAGATAAAAAACTGTATGTCTGCAATTCTGATTATGCAGCATGTACCAAACCTTCTATTTCTATTATCGACCTGACTACAGGTTCTGGAAGTCTGATTAAGAATGATAATATTGTCAATCCACAGAAGATTGTCTTGACTACTGCTGGCGATATGTATGTACTTGATTTTGGAAACTATGGCGATAAGAAGTCTGGTGTATATAAGATTTCTGCCAAAAATAACGAGGTGACACGTCTGATGGATGCCAACGACATGGATTGCATTGGTAGCAATATCTTTGGTTATTATACTGAGTTCGATGCTTCTTACAAACCAGTCAAGACTACTTATCAGGTCTATAATCTTTTAAGCCAGGGAACATCTACTTTCTACACAGATACTAATAACGAGATTATCCCTGCATGTATTGGTGTTGATCCGGTTGTCGGTACCGTGTTCATTGCTTCTAACGTGAAGAATGCTGATACTGGCAAAACTGATTATAAGGCAAATAGCAAGATCTTCATGTTCAACGTTGAATATTCACAACAGGGCGTTTTTGTATCCGCTTCAAAGAATGCTAAGGTGTGGGGCGCTACTGCAGGTGTAGGTCCTTGCGCTTTTGCTTTCAACGTTACCACTAATGTGATCAAATATTAAATAGACAGAGATGCGTCAGTTCATCCTGTTTGGAATGATGACCGTGTTGCTGTCATCCTGCGGAGGCCGAATGGCCGAAGTGCAGGATGGTGGCGACACGCTTCATTTAAAATATTCCTCTTTGTTGACTATTGTGCGTCATGAGGGATATACGATGGCTCAAATCCGTAATCCTTGGAAATCAGGGAAGACTCTTCATACCTATGTATTGGTTCCGAAAGACGAACAGTTACCAGATCAAGCATTACTGCCTGCACAGGCTACCATTATCCGTACACCCGTAGAGCATTCTGCTGTATTTACCACAGTTCATTGTTCTTTACTCGGTATGCTTGGAGCACAGGACAAGATAGTGGCTGTTGCTGATTTGAAATATATCAAACTGCCATTTGTCCAACAAGGGGTAAAAGCTGGTAAAATAGCAGATTGCGGTAGTGGAATGCAACCCATGGTAGAGAAGATTATGGATGTGAAGCCCGATATAATCATGCTTTCTCCTTTTGAAAACAGCGGTGGCTATGGAAAGGTTGAGGAAATCAATATTCCTATTGTAGAATGTGCAGAGTATATGGAAAACTCTCCGTTGGCACGTGCAGAATGGATGCGATTCTATGGTTTGCTTCTTGGACGTGAACAGGTGGCAGACAGCCTTTTCGCTTGTGTAGATAGCTGTTACCACATGCTTCAACAACAAGCTTCAAAGGCTCGTCATGGAGGACATCGCCGTACTGTGCTTTTCGACAAGATGACAGGTTCTGTATGGCATGTTCCCGGTGGACGCAGCACCATTGGGCAGATGGTTAAAGATGCGGGTGGTGACTACCCTTGGGAGAACGATACCCATGGAGGAAGTCTGGCTCTGCCCTTTGAGAATGTTTTAGAACGAGCTGGCGAAGCTGACGTCTGGCTGTTCCGTTATAGTAGTGACCATACCTATACGAAGGCAGATCTCTTAGGGGAGCGCGACGGTTATAAGATGCTGAAAGCATTTCGTCAGAATGAAGTTTATGGATGTAATGTAGAGAAGACATCTTTTTATGAAGAAACTCCATTTCGTCCTGACCTATTGCTTTCTGACATCATCCAGATACTTCATCCGAATTTGATCCAATCAAAACACTTACGCTATTTCGAAAATACAAAATGAACAAAGGCTACATTTCATGCATCATGCTTGGCATCATGGTGCTCTTGTTTTTTGTGGTGAGCCTATTGATTGGTTCTGTCTCGATTCCTGTGAGCGAAACATTTCGCATTCTGATTGGAGAAGAGTCCGTCAAGCCCAGTTGGCAGTATATCGTGATTGAATCGCGCCTCCCTCAGGCTGTTACTGCCATGCTTTGTGGTGCTTCTTTAGCTGTTTGCGGACTTATCTTGCAAACGGCGTTTCGTAATCCGTTGGCAGGTCCCAGCATTTTTGGTGTTAATAGTGGTGCAGGCCTTGGTGTAGCCTTGGTGATGTTGTTTTTCGGTGGAAGCGTTTCGGCTGGAACTGTCAGCATTGGCGGTTTCATGGCTGTTCTTCTTGCTGCATTTGCAGGAGCTATGGGCGTCATGGCGTTGATCTTTTTCTTTTCTACATTGGTGCGAAGTCATGTGATGTTGCTGATTGTTGGCATAATGATAGGATATATGGCTGGTTCTGCCATTTCCTTGCTCAATTTTTTTGCAACAGATGAAGGGGTGAAATCGTATATGGTATGGGGAATGGGATCTTTTGGAGGTGTTTCGCTGAAAATGCTTCCTACTTTTAGTGTGATAACTTTGATAACCTTGGCTGTTTCTTTAGCTCTTGTCAAGCCTCTCAATGCCTTGGTCTTGGGAGATCGCTATGCTGAAAACCTTGGCGTAAACATTATACGTGTACGCAACTGGCTGTTGCTGGTAACAGGTGTCCTTACTGCTGTAATCACGGCTTTTTGCGGTCCCGTGGCATTTATCGGTTTGGCAGTACCGCATATTGCGAGATTGATGTTGGGAACAGACAATCATCGGGTCCTTCTTCCTGCTACAATTCTGACAGGAAGTGCTGTGGCTTTGCTTTGCAATATATTGACGGTATTACCTGGTGAGGGTGGGATAATACCTCTTAATGCCATTACGCCCTTGATAGGAGCACCTGTTGTCATCTACGTTATTCTTTCAAGGCGATAAGCGTGCTATAAAAATTTTCCGAATAAGAAAAGGCTACACCCAAACAGGTGTAGCCTTTTAGTAATGAAAACATATCTTTTTTCCTTTGAGAATTCCTTATGTCTTAAAGAATAGTTTTAACAGCCTCGAGCATACCCTTGTCTTGAATCAGGTCAAGGAAGAGTTTAACCATTCCGTTGAGATTGCTGATCTTGTTGAGGTCTTCTCCCCAGATGAACTCGGCACCGAGTACTCCGTCTGCAACCTTCTGGGTGTCACCAGTTGCCCACAGATCCTTGAGCAAATCCATAATCTTCTGGTCGTCGTTAGGAACGATTTCTGCACCGTCAGCACGCTTGCCACCTTTGTAGTAGGTGATGATGGCAGCCAAACCGAATACCAATCCCTTAGGCAGTTCGCCCTTGCGCTCGAGATAGGTCTTTACTCCGGGCAGATCGCGTGCACAGAATTTGGGGAATGAGTTGAGCATGATGCTGGTCACCTGATGGTCAACGTATGGATTGTCGAAACGCTCCAAAACATCGCTTGCAAACTTCTCAAGCTCTTCAATAGGCAAATCGAGTGTTTGCATCAGTTCGTCAAACTGCACTTTGTGGATGTATTTACCGATGACCTCATGGTTGCAAGCATCGCGTACAATATTAACGCCGCTGAGGTATGCCACAGGAGAGAGTACGGTGTGTGGGCCGTTGAGCAATGTCACCTTGCGCTTGTGGTAAGGTTCCTCCGAAGGAACGAAGAGCACATGGAGACCAGCTTTGTCTGCGGGGAACTCATTAGCTACTTCCTTAGGAGCTTCAATCACCCAGAGGTGGAATGTCTCTGCCTGTACAACAAGGTTGTCGCGGTAAGAAATCTTTTCCTGAATCTCAGCAATTTCCTTGCGTGGGAATCCTGGAACGATACGATCCACGAGAGTGGCATAAACGCCACAAGCTTCTTCAAACCATTTCTTGAAAGCATCACCCAACTGCCACAGTTCGATGTATTTATAGATGCAATCCTTCAGTACGTGTCCGTTGAGGAAAATCAATTCACAAGGGAAGATGATAAGTCCTTTAGTGGGATCTCCGTTGAAAGTCTGATAACGGCGATAAAGCAACTGTACGAGTTTGCCAGGATATGAAGATGCAGGTTTATCATCCAACTTGCAAGCAGGGTCAAAAGCAATACCGGCTTCTGTGGTGTTGCTAATGACGAAACGCATCTCAGGCTGGTCTGCCAATGCCATGAATGCATCGTTCTGTGAATAAGGATTCAAAGCGCGACTGATCACATCGATTCGCTCAAGCGTATTGACGGGCTTTCCGTTTTCACGACCCTGAAGATTAACGTGGTAAAGACAGTCTTGTCCGTTAAGCCAGTCTGCCATACCTCTTTCTATAGGCTGTACTACAACTACGCTACCATTGAAATCGGTTTTCTGGTCCATGTTCCAGATAATCCAATCAACAAAAGCACGAAGGAAGTTTCCTTCACCAAACTGAATCACCTTTTCAGGCATCACACTCTTAGGTGCGAAATGTTTGTTTAATGGTTTCATTTCTAAATATTTTATAGATTGTTTTTAAATGTAGGGCAAAGTTACGAACTAATTGCGAAACTGCAAAAAAAAGATTAATTTATGTCCCATTTTTCTGCGTAAAGGTTTGCGGAGAAAAAAGTGCTTGTTTCTCATTCATAAGTTGAAAAGAATAGGAGTTGATGACTCGTTCTCGGCTTCGGGATGACTTCGGGATGACTTCGAGGTTTTTCCTGTCGTGGACTATCCCCACGACATGTATTTATGAGTTTGGTATCTATTCCCTTGTAAAAACTTTAGAATCCATTTCATTTAGGAATACCTATTTTTGATGATTTATAGTATGGTTTTTGCCTTTTTTGCAGATAATTTACTAATTTTGCACTCGTATTTTTAAAGTATAGCAAATGAAACTATCCGATCTGAAAACGGGGCAACATGCCACGATAGTGACGGTACAAGGCCATGGCAGCTTCCGAAAACGCATCGTAGAGATGGGATTTGTCAGAGGAAAAGATGTAGAGGTTTTGCTTAATGCACCATTGCAGGACCCTGTCAAATATAAGGTTATGGGCTATGAAATCAGTCTGCGTAGGCAAGAGGCTGAGATGATTGTGGTGGATACTGATCCATCCCATCAGCAACCCGTTGTGAATCATGGAACCATGACAGATACAGTTCAAGACACTTGCGACCAATCTTTGCCAGCACATGTTGGCAATACCATCAATGTGGCTCTGATAGGTAATCCGAACTGTGGTAAGACGTCGCTTTTCAATTTCGCCAGTGGTGCTCACGGGCATGTGGGTAATTACAGTGGTGTGACGGTTGATGCCAGCGAGGCTCGTGCGACGTGCGATGGGTTTGTCTTTAATCTTACGGATCTTCCCGGCACCTATTCGCTCTCCTGTTACAGTCCGGAGGAACTCTACGTGCGTGAGCATCTGATGAAACGTCATCCCGATGTTGTCATCAACGTGATAGACTCTTCCAATCTCGAGCGTAATCTTTATCTGACCACTCAACTTGTTGACATGAACGTCAGAATGGTTTGCGCACTCAATATGTATGATGAGTTTGAACGCCGAGGAGACACGTTAGACACTCAAACGCTGTCAACGCTTTTTGGTGTGCCTTTTGTTTGTACGTCATTCAAATCGGGTCGGGGAGTCCAGGAGCTGTTTCGTGAGGTCATCAGCGTATTTGAAGACTGCAACGCGTCTGTTCGCCATATTCACATCAACCATGGTCACGAGATAGAGTCCGGTATTGCCCATATCCAACAGTACCTGAAGCGCAACGAGGTGGTTCGCACGCTTTTTTCAACACGCTATATGGCCATCAAACTTCTTGAGCATGATGACCGGGCAGAGGCTTATGTGGCGAAGATGGAGAATGCCAAAGAGATTATGGCAGCGCGTGACGCAGCAGAACTTCGTGTGAAAGAGGAGAAAAAGACAGACTCTGAAACTGCCATTATGGATGCGAAGTATGGTTTTATTCATGGCGCTCTGACAGAAGCGGGCTTTCGGCAAGGCACCAAGGAAGATACTTACCGCATGACGCATTTTATAGATGATGTGCTTTCCAATAAATATCTGGGCTTTCCCATCTTCTTTTTGATTCTCTATGTGATGTTCCAGACCACTTTCTCGTTGGGCCAGTACCCGATGGACTGGATAGAGTCTGCCGTTTCATGGTTGGGCGAACAGGCTTCTGCGCTGATGCCCGAAGGTCCCTTGCGTTCCATGCTTGTTGATGGCGTGATTGGTGGAGTAGGAGCAGTTATTGTTTTCTTGCCTCAGATATTGATTCTCTATTTTTTCATCTCGCTGATGGAAGATAGCGGCTATATGGCACGTGCAGCTTTTATTATGGATAAGTTGATGCATAAGATGGGGCTGCATGGTAAATCGTTCATCCCTCTTATCATGGGATTTGGTTGTAATGTTCCTGCCATCATGGCTACGCGCACCATAGAGAGTCGGCGCTCTCGTCTTATCACGATGCTTATCTTGCCTTTCATGTCGTGCTCGGCGCGCCTACCTATTTATATTATGATCACAGGAACGTTTTTTGCTGCCCAATACCGTTCATGGGTGATGATCATGCTGTATGTCATTGGTGTGATTGTGGCAATCATAGTCAGCAAGGTGTTCTCGTCATTTGTTGTCAAGGGCGAAGATACTCCTTTTGTGATGGAATTGCCTCCTTACCGCTGGCCAACTCCCAAAGCCATTGGCAGACATACGTGGGAGAAAGGTAAAGAGTATCTCAAGAAGATGGGTGGTATCATTCTCGTGGCTTCCATCGTCGTCTGGGCGTTAGGTTATTTCCCCCACGATGAATCATTATCACCTGTCCAACAAAAGGAGCAATCCTATATTGGCAGTATAGGTAAGGCCGTAGAACCGGTTTTCGAGCTGCAAGGTTTCAACTGGAAACTCGATGTCAGCCTCATTGCCGGTGTGGGTGCAAAGGAAATCGTGGCTTCTACAATAGGTGTTATTTACAGTGGCGACGACTCGTTTGGCGATGATGACTCGTTCAGCGACGATACTGCCAAATATAGCCGCTTGCGCAATCAGATGCTTGCCGATGGCATCACACCGCTTGCTGCCTTCAGCTATCTGCTGTTTGTATTATTGTATTTCCCCTGTATAGCTACGGTCATTGCCATACGCAACGAAACAGGATCGTGGTCTTGGGCTGCTTTCTCTGCCTTCTACACCACGGCAATAGCATGGATTGTCAGCATGTTAGTCTATCAAATTGGTAGTTTGTTTTAGAAACGGTAACTCATAAAAATGAAAATATCAAAAAGAAAATATGTCACCGTCTTCTATGCCGTTGTAGTGGCATTGGCCGTGATTAAAGAGCCTTTGTTGGGCTGTTGTGATTCTACTGAAACCAACGAGGCTGTCGTGACAGATACTGTTCAGAATGTTCCGGCTGTCGTGGCGGAGATAGGAGAAAAACCACACAAGATTGGTTATGTGCCTCCTTACAAGACGACCTTTCCCGATAGCCAGCAAGTGCAACTTGCCGCTGCTGAGCGCCTGGGTGTTCGTCCTGTTGCCAATCGTGCTGATGCGGAAGCACGTAAAAAGGAGTTGGTTTATATTGCCTCAAGTCCTTATTATCATGTAGATCATCTCCGGAGTTCCCTGCCTTATCTTGTGCCTCGTGCGGCAGTATTGCTGCAAGACATAGGTCAGGCTTTCTATGATAGTCTTTATGTCAAGGGAATACCCATCAATCAACTGATTGTAACCAGCGTATTGCGTAGTGAGGAAGATGTTGATAAATTGCGTCGCCGTAATGGCAATGCCACCGAGCGCAGCTGCCATCTTTTCGGCACTACGTTCGATGTTTGTTACAACCGTTATCATCCCGTGATGCGTCCTGTTCGCAACGATACTTTGAAATGGGTCTTAACACAAGTGCTTCGCGATATACGTGAACAAGACCGGTGTTACATCAAATACGAAGTGAAACAGGGTTGTTTTCACATGACAGTCCGTTAATACAGATCATAAAAAGAAGACAATGATATTGCTATTGGCACAAAAACATCTGTTATACATATATAAAAACAATATTCCTTAAATTAGCAGACAAAGTCTTTCCGTATATTCTTTCTCAAATCCGCAACCAATAGGGTTTAGTGTGATTTTGCTTGTAAAACGACAAAAATTCTTTTATTGTACATATTCCGTGCATAATAGTAACTTTTTAAACACAAAATCCCCTTACCCCATAAAGCGACTTGAGGTAATACGCCGGTTTAACCAGAAAAGCATGGCCTTTAACCAAAGTCTGTCTTGAACAGGTTGGCATAAGCATTGTTGTCTGAGTAAATGTTCAATACGTGCCTACGTGGCGTCTTAATGATTCTAATTTTAGTTTGATTTTATTGACAGCTTAGAAGGTGTACTGTATTTGTATGTTTTTTACTACCTATTAAATACAAAAAAGAGAACCATTGCTGATTCTCTTTTTTGAAGTGATTCCGTAGGGATTCGAACCCTAGACCCACGCCTTAGAAGGGCGTTGCTCTAATCCAACTGAGCTACGGAACCAACTTTTCGGCTGCAAAGGTACAAAGAAGTAAGTGAAAAACCAAAGAAAAATGATAATTTCTTCTTGTTTTCTGAGTGAAAGCGATTCTGACTCCGATTATCGAGCCGAATTTACTAATAAAACCGCTTGTAATAGGGGGGAAAGGAAACCAAATGACAGGTGGAAAGTTATATGATGATGGCGGAATGTGTGGAAAAAAACACAGAAATTTCCGATGACTTTCGTAATTTATAAAAATTCGTCAAAAAAATAAAAACGTTGTTCTGAATAAATGTTGTAATTTTGCAACGGAAATCCTGAACGGGAGATGTGAAGTCTATATAATTACATCAAACGAAATAAACTTAAAACAATAACTTATTAAGAATATTGTATAGGTTGGAAACTAAAAATACGGTCCAGTTTGAAGTTATTGAGCGTAAAGTTACGTTTTTTTCTTGAATTATGTGCTGTTTTTGAGGAAAATCTTAGCTGTCACTTGGCCGAAGAAACGAAGTTCTTTGTCGTTGGCATCCAAACTGCTTGATAGCATAGAAATCTGAGTGGAAACGCCTCTGCCCGACACTGTAGAAAGTGAATGCAGAAGCGGAAAATGCAATTTTCCATATAAATGTGGATAGGACAGGCAGAGAAAATAACGTAACTTTGCAGCCGTTATGAGAAACAAATCGTTATTTATTATTTTATTGCTATGGCCTGCAGTAAGCAAGGCTGAGTCTTTGAATATACCATCCGACTCTTCGCGCGTTTATGACCTTGACGAAGTCGTTGTGGTTTCGCAGCCCAAAGATACCTATCGGTTGCGCCAGCAGCCTTTGGCTTCAACGGTAATAGGTCGCGACCAACTTGTTGACCATGGAATGGGAGATATTCGAGACGTCTCTGCTTTTGTTCCTTCGCTTGCCATGCCTGCGTATGGTTCACGTTTTACATCCTCTATTTACGTGCGTGGCATCGGCTCCCGCGTCAACAGTCCGTCAATGGGTGTGTATGTTGACAACATCCCTCTGTCCAACAAAACAGCGTTCAACACCCATCTTTACCAGACCGACCGCGTTGACGTGTTGCGTGGTCCCCAGGGTACGCTCTATGGAATGAATGCAGAAGGCGGACTGGTAAGAATCTACTCTAAATCACCTTTTAGCCATCAGGGTACGGCATTGAAACTGGGATTGGGAACCGCCTTCTATCGTAATGTGGAAGTGGCACACTCCCAACAGTTAAGCTCCAAAGCAGCTTTCTCGTTGGCAGGGTTCTATCAAGGCACAAACGGATTCTATCGTAACACGCAGACCGACCGTTCTGCCGATAAGATGGATGAGGCTGGCGGTCGTTTCCGCCTGATGCTTCGTCCGTCAGCGCATTGGAACATTGATTTCATTAGTGACTACCAGTATGTTCGCCAGAACGCCAACCCTTATGGCGTGCTCCATCTGGACAACAACCGCGTAGATGATCCTAGTCAGAACGAGCAAAGTTGCTATCAGCGCAATCTGTTGACCAACGGACTCCATATCCAATACTCAGGAGCAGGATTCATCATGCAAAGCACCACTTCCTGGCAGTTCTTGCGCGACCGTCTGCTGATGGATGCCGACTATTCGCCTTCCGACTTCTTCAAGGTCGATGAGCGTCAGTTGAGCAATTCGCTCAGTCAGGAGTTTACCATAAAGAGCGCCAATAAGAGCCGTTGGCACTGGACTAATGGTGTGTTTCTTGCCCATGAATGGTTGAAGACCACAGCCCCCAACACCTTCGGACAGGCATTCAGTCAGCAGATGGGCAGTAGAATCGGCAACATGATTTACGGACAGATCTTCCGTTCGCTGGCTGACCGCATGGGCGAAACGGCTGCTGCCGCCATGATTGAGCGATTAGGAGGTGTCCGTGTAAATATGGGATTGTGGGTGCCGAGTTCTTTCCATACTCCACAGTCCAATATCGGCATTTTCCATGAGTCGAATATTGAAATAGCCGAACACCTCACCGCTACCGTCGGTTTACGATACGATTACAGCCGCAACAGTATTTCCTATGATACGAGCGGACAGGCCAACATGGACTTCAGTATCATGGGTTCGGCAGCGAAAGTCAAGATGGTTTCACCATTTGTCAATCAGGAACATTCCTCGTTCCAACAGCTGTTGCCTAAGTTCGGACTGCTCTATCGATGGTCTAACGGAAGTAATATATATACCACTGTGACAAAAGGTTATCGTAGTGGAGGATTTAATATCCAACTCTTTAGCGACATTATTCAGACCGATGTGCAGAACAATCTGCGCGGTGCTTTGCAACAAGCCATGGAGGCACGCAAGGATATTGAGGTCAATATCAGCCATACTGATGAGGAATATGCCACGTTGCTCGAAGGCATCCGCTTCAAATCAGAGGAGAGTTGGAACTACGAGGCAGGTGCCCACCTCAATCTCTTTGGTAACACCGTTCAGGCTGATTTAGCTGCATACTACATGCAGATTCGCAACCAACAACTCTCTGTGTTTAGCAGCGATTATGGCTATGGACGAAAAATGGTCAATGCAGGACGCAGTTACAGTTGTGGACTCGAACTGGCAGTACGCGGTCAGGCGCTGTCCGACCATTTGTCTTGGGCTGCCACTTATGCCTATACCCATGCCGCGTTCAAAGATTACACCACCAATGATAATGCGACAGGCGAAGCTGTTGACTATTGCGGCAAACGCGTGCCTTTTGTTCCCGAACATTCCTTCTCATTGCTTGCAGACTATCGTGTTGACCTTCATCACGACAATTTTAAGGCCATCATCTTCGGAGCCGACCTCAACGGACTCGGCAGCATCTATTGGGATGAAATGAATACTTACCAACAGCAAGTCTATGCGCTGCTGGGGGCTCATATCGGCGTGCAACTGGAATGCTGTCATGTCAATCTGTGGGCTCGCAATCTCACCAATACCCATTACAATACCTTCGCATTCCAAAGCAAAGCGACGGGAGAATCGCTGTATTTTGCACAGCGCGGTAACCCCTTCCAACTCGGAATCGATTTCGGTTGGAACTTTTAATCTCAATCGGTCCTTAGGGAAAAAGGTGATTAAACACACCGATGACCTAAGGACTGATTGTGCTTAGTTGCAAATGTGATACTAAAAATCGGTATTTATGTTAATATTGTTAAAATTAACGAAGATAATTAACGAATAAGTACCCCCATGTTTGTAATATCGCTAACTTTGCAGACATGAAGAAATCCACAATCTGGGCAATAGCCATTATCATGGGACTCTCGTTCCTGGTGCTGCTCTTCCTTCAGTTCTCTTATGCAGAAGAGATGATCAAGATGAAGAAGGAGCAGTTTGACGAGAGTGTCAACCGAAGTCTCTACCAAGCCTCGCGCAACTTAGAGATGAACGAGACGCTGAGGTATTTGGAAAAGGATGTCAACGAGACCGAGCGCCGGGCATTCCGACAGGATTCGGTGATGGTCGATGGACTGGACGGAACCATCAAGCACTCACATCAGTTCTCGGTAGCTACCGACGACGGAACAGTCTATTCTTCCTTCCAGATGAAATCGTTTGAGATGAAACCCGCTAGCGTACCCAAAGGCATGATCATCCGCAAAGACAAGAGTTCCATCTCCGAAGCTGCCAAATCCATGCAGGAGATTGTGCGCAAGCGCTATGTTTATCAGAAAGCACTGTTGGACGAGGTGGTCTATAATATCCTTTATACCGCCAGCGACAAATCCCTCAAGGAACGTGTGAATTTCAAGATGCTCGACCAGGACATCCGTGCCGAGCTCCTCAACAACGGAGTGAATATTCCCTATCATTTCACCGTCTCTACCACCGACGGCCGTGAGGTCTATCGCTGTCCTGACTATACTGACGAGGGAGAAGAGTACAACTATTCGCAGTTGCTCTTCCGCAACGACCCGCAGTCGAAGATGGGCCTGGTGAGAATCCACTTCCCTGAGATGAACAGCTACATCTTTTCATCGGTGCGCTTCATGATCCCGTCCATCATCTTTACCATCGTATTGCTCATCACCTTTATCTTTACCGTGGTGGTGATCTTCCGACAGAAACGCTATACTGAAATCAAAAACGATTTCATCAACAATATGACCCATGAGTTGAAGACACCTATTGCTTCCATCTCACTGGCTGCGCAGATGATGAACGACAATACCGTGACCAAGACAGAAGCCATGACCAAACATCTCGGTGGGGTGATTGCCGATGAGTCGAAACGCTTGCGTTTTTTGGTAGAAAAAGTATTGCAGATGTCGATGTTCGACAAGAAGAGCATCGTGTTCAAGAAGAAAGAACTCGACCTCAACGAGATGGTTGAGAATATCGCCTCTACCTTCTCATTGCGAGTGGAACATACAGGAGGAAAGATATTTACCGAGATAGAAGCGGTGGATTCAGCCATCTATGTGGATGAACTGCATTTCCAGAATGCCATTACCAACCTGATGGATAATGCCGTGAAATACCGCAAACCCGAAGAGCCGATCAATATCTTCATCCGCACATGGAACGATAACGACCGTCTGTACCTCTCCATACGCGACAACGGACAGGGCATCAAGCGCGAGAATATCAAAAAAGTTTTTGAGAAGTTCTACCGCGTGCATACGGGCAACAAACACGATGTGAAAGGCTTCGGTTTGGGACTGGCGTATGTCAAGAAGGTCATCGACCTGCATCAAGGTGAAATCAAATGTGAGAGCGAACTGGGCAAGGGTACTAAGTTTACCATCTCCCTCCCCGTGCTCCACGAACAATAAACAAGAATAAACAAAAATAGAATAATAACATCTAAACATTCATGATTATGGACGACAAACTGAAAATTCTTCTTTGCGAAGACGATGAAAACCTCGGAATGCTTTTGCGTGAGTATCTGGCAGCTAAAGGTTACCAGGCAGAACTTTGCCCCGATGGAGAGGTAGGCTACAAAGCTTTCCTTAAGACCAAATTCGATATTTGTGTACTCGATGTCATGATGCCGAAGAAAGACGGTTTTACTTTGGCACAGGAAATCCGTAGTGCCAACGCAGAGATCCCCATCATCTTCCTTACTGCAAAGACCCTCAAAGAGGACATCCTGCAAGGTTTCAAAATCGGTGCAGACGATTATATTACCAAGCCTTTCTCCATGGAGGAACTCGTTTCACGTATCGAGGCCATCCTGCGCCGTGTACGTGGCAAGAAAAACAAGGAGAGTTCGGTCTATCACATCGGTAAGTTTGTGTTCGACACCCAGAAGCAGACCTTGACCATCGGCGACAAGGTGTCTAAGCTGACTACGAAGGAGAACGATCTTCTGGGCTTGCTTTGCAGCCATGCCAACGAGATTCTGCAGCGTGATTTCGCATTGAAGACCATCTGGATTGACGACAACTATTTCAATGCACGCTCTATGGACGTTTATATCACCAAGTTGCGTAAACACTTGAAAGACGATCCGCAGATAGAAATCATCAACATTCACGGCAAGGGTTATAAGTTGATTTCTCCAGAAGAAGACTAAACCGCTGTTACCTTTGTGAACCAAGTATAGACTGGCGGGTTGCCTTACGAAGTGTAATCCGCTGGTTTCAGTAATATCACATACCGACAAGATTTTATTGCATGGATATAAAAAGTGCTGAATTTAGTTTGAGCGCACCAATGGTAAGCATGTGTCCCAACGACACAAAACCAGAATATGCCTTCATCGGCAGGTCCAATGTGGGCAAGTCGAGCCTGATCAATATGCTGACCAACCGACGCAAGTTAGCAAAGACTTCAGCAACACCTGGCAAGACCTTGCTTATCAACCATTTCATCATCAACAAAGAGTGGTATCTCGTCGATCTGCCGGGCTACGGCTATGCGAAGCGCTCCAAGAAAGAGGTGGCAAAACTCGATCAGATGATCAGAGGATATATTCTGCAACGGGAGCAGATGGTCAATGTTTTTGTATTGGTGGATTCGCGACACGAACCGCAGGCGATAGACCTGGAGTTTATTGATTGGCTCGGACAGTCAGGAGTGCCTTTCGCCATCGTGTTTACCAAAACCGATAAGTTGAGCGGAGGCAAGGCCAGTCAGAATATTGCCAATTATAAGAAGAAGTTGCAGGAAACATGGGAGGAACTCCCGCCGATGTTCCTGACATCCTCCGAAAGTCGGCAGGGTAGGGACGAACTCCTGGATTATATTGATAGTATCAATCAACAACTGAAGGGATAGTATGGCGAAGGACACTCCGTATGTTGATGTGCAAAACCTCTCAAAATCGTTTGGAGCACTTCAGCTGTTCGACAACATCAGTTTCTCCATAGCCGAAGGACAACGCGTGGGACTCGTTGCCAAGAACGGTACGGGAAAATCCACACTTCTCGCTGTCCTTGCGGGCAAAGAGGGATGCGACAGCGGCGACATCGTCTTCCGTCGCGACCTGAGGGTTGGATTCCTGGAACAGTCTCCACGGTTCGACCCTGACGAGAGTGTGCTCGATGCCTGCTTCAACCACCAGGGCGATCCCGATAAGGTGTTGAAAGCCAAACAGGTGTTGACGCAGTTGAAGATTCGCGACCTCAACCAACCCATGCGGCAGTTGAGTGGCGGACAGCAGAAACGTGTCGCACTCGCCAACGTGCTGCTCACCGAACCCGATCTGCTGATTCTCGACGAACCCACCAACCATCTCGACCTGGAGATGATAGAATGGCTCGAAGGCTACCTCTCGCGAGGCAACCGCACCTTGCTCATGGTCACCCACGACCGATTCTTCCTGGACCGCGTCTGTTCGGTCATCCTCGAACTCGACGAGCGTACGGTCTATACCTATCGTGGCAACTACGCCTATTACCTCGAAAAGCGACAGGAGCGTATTGATGCGAGACGAGCAGAAATTGCCCGTGCCAACAATCTCTATCGCACCGAACTGGAATGGATGCGCAGAATGCCACAGGCGCGAGGCCATAAGGCACGCTACCGCGAAGAGGCTTTCTATGAGTTGGAGAAGGTGGCTAAGCAGCGCATGGAAGAGCGCCAGCTCCGCCTCAAGGCGAGCAATGTATATATCGGCAGTAAGATCTTTGAGTGTCAGTACATCTCCAAGCGCTTTGACGATGTGGTCATCCTCAAGGATTTCTACTATAACTTCTCACGCTTCGAGAAGATGGGTATTGTGGGCAACAACGGCACGGGAAAATCCACCTTCATCAAAATGCTACTGTCTCAGGTGCAACCTGACGAAGGACGTATCGTCATCGGCGAAACGGTGCGCTTTGGCTATTTCTCGCAGGAAGGCTTGCAGTTTGACGAACAGATGAAGGTCATCGATGTCATCACTGCCATTGCCGATTATGTTGACCTGGGTAGCGGAAAGCGCCTGACAGCGTCCCAGCTCTTGCAGTATTTCCTGTTTACACCCGAACAGCAGCACAACTACGTGTATAAGTTGAGCGGTGGCGAGCGACGCAAACTCTACCTCTGTACCGTGCTGATGAAGAATCCCAACTTCCTGGTACTCGACGAGCCCACCAACGATCTCGATATTGTGACCATGCAGATCCTCGAAGAGTATCTACAGGATTTCCCCGGTTGCGTGATTGTCGTCAGCCACGACCGCTATTTCATGGATAAGGTGGTCGATCATCTCCTGGTTTTCAAGGGACAGGGCGAGGTGAAAGACTTCCCCGGCAACTACAGCCAGTACCGCCAGTGGCTCGCCATGGAAGAAGCGGCAACGGTCAAGGATAACAAGGAACCGAGGGGAAAGACTGCCAAGTCCTACCGGCATGATGACCGGCGGCGAATGACTTACAAAGAGCGGTTGGAGTTTGAGAAACTCGAAAAGGAAATCGCACAACTCGAAGAGGAACAGCACCTGATAGAAGATGCCCTATGCAGCGGTACGCTGTCTGTCGATGAAATCACCGAGAAGAGCAAGCGCCTGCCAGTGCTTCAAAGCGAACTCGATGAGAAGTCGATGCGGTGGCTTGAACTTTCAGAGATAAAAGACGAATCGAGGAAATAAACGAATCGGGAAAATAATACCAAAGAAATGATCAGTCAGCAATATCCGTCGCAGTTGCTCGAAAGAGCCGTGCAGGAGTTTTCCAAACTCCCTGGCGTGGGCCGTAAGACAGCACTTCGCCTCGTGCTTCATCTGTTGCGACAAGAAGATCAGGACGTACAGGCTTTTGTGGAGGCCGTCAGTCGCCTGAAGCACGATGTCTGCTATTGCAAAACCTGTCACAACATCTCAGATGCTGAGCGATGCCCCATCTGTGCAGACCCAAGGCGCGACGCCACTACGGTCTGTGTCGTGGAGAACATCCAGGATGTCATGGCGGTGGAAAACACTCAGCAGTATCAGGGATTGTATCATGTGTTGGGCGGAGTCATCTCGCCCATGGACGGCATTGGACCCTCCGACCTTGAAATCGATTCGTTGGTCAAACGGGTGGAAGAAGGGGGAGTCAGGGAGGTAATTCTCGCACTCAGCCCGACCATGGAAGGTGACACCACCAATTTCTATATCTTCCGCAAACTCGCTCCCTATGATGTCAGCATCTCTATCATCGCACGGGGTGTGTCTGTAGGCAACGAACTGGAGTATACCGATGAGGTGACCCTCGGAAGGTCTATCGTCAACCGCACGCCGTTTGAGGGCAAATGACCGCTACAAATTATTTATATCTATAAGAAACGGTAATAATCTCTGTAGCATATAGCAAACGAATAAACAACAAACGAAATGGCTAAGACAATATCCTATCTGCAACACTGGCTGATGATGACCTTCTGGACCATCCTGACACTTACCCTGCTAATCACCGTACTGCTGCGCACCACCGATTGCTGCGCAACGCTGCAGGTGATCTCCAATCCTGTCGTGGAATATGTAGTCGATATGGTAGCAGTATGCCTCACTATCGCACTCGTACCCCTTGCCTTACGACTCATGTATTGCCAGTCCGTACGCCGCAAGTTGCCCGAGAAGTATGCCCGTTGGGCATGGACACGCCAGTTGCTGCTCCAGTCGGTATTTGCCATCGATGCGGTATGTTACGGACTCTTCGATAAGGCATCCTATTTCTATCTCGCCATCATCTCACTGTTGGCAATGGTATTCGTCTATCCCTCGCAAAAACGCTGTGAGGCAGAGACAAGCAAAAGCGAAACGGAATGAAAAAACTCTCTGTCGTCATCGTAAGCTATAATGCACGCCAGTATCTCGGACCCTGTATCCGTAGCGTAGAACAGGCGATGAAAGGTATTGACGGAGAAATCATCGTCGTTGATAACCTGTCGTCCGACGGCACCGTCGAAGACCTCAAGGCCCATTTCCCGCAGGTGCAGGTGGTGGAGAGTGGGGGAAATATAGGTTTCGCAAAAGCCAACAACATCGGCATACGGTTGAGCCACAGCCCCTATGTGCTGCTCCTCAATCCCGATACCGTGGTGGGCGCCAATACACTCCGTCAGACCGTCGATTTCATGGAACAGCATCCGCAGGTGGGAGCAGCAGGAGTCCAGATGCTCAATGCTGACGGAACACGCGCACCGGAATCACGGCGAGGACGCCCCACAGCCCTTGTCGCTCTGTATAAGATGTGTGGACTGGCACGCCTCTTTCCCAACAGCCACCGCTTCGCACGCTATTACATGAGTTGGCTGTCATGGTCAGAACCGGCGGAGATCGATGTGATCAGCGGAGCCTTCGCCATGTTGCGCCGGAAGGCACTCGACCAGGTGGGACTGCTCGACGAAGATTTCTTCATGTACGGCGAAGATATCGACCTCTCCTGTCGCCTCCTCGATGCAGGGTGGCACAACTGCTATCTGCCCTGTAAGATCGTACACTATAAGGGAGGATGCAGCGACAAGACCACTGTCAGTTACGTCCGTGTGTTCTATAAAGCCATGATCATCTATTATCGGAAACATCATGCACAGACCAATTTCTGCATCAGAAAACTCGTGGAACTCGCCATCTGGATTCGTGCATTGTTGGCCATGATAGGCATCCTGCCCTCACGACTGGTCAGAACACGCGTCAAAACCATTATCACCCCTCAAGACTTACTCACATGAAACAATTACCCGTTATCACCCTCCGTGCCATGGAACCCGAAGACCTTGAAGTGCTCTATACCATCGAGAACGATCGTTCCCTGTGGGACATGGGAACCTCCAATGTGCCGTATTCCCGCTATTCACTCCGCGACTACATCGTTCATGCCAGTAATGATATCTATGTCGATCGGCAGGTGCGGCTGGTCATAGAAAACAGCGAACACCAGGTAGTGGGACTTGCCGACCTTGCCAATTTCGACCCACAGCACCTCCGTGCCGAACTCGGACTGGTGGTAATTCGCCAATACCAGCGCCGGGGATATGCCGAAGCTGCCGTGGTGCAGGTCCTCGATTATGCCCGTCATATCCTGCATCTCCATCAGCTCTATGTCATCATCGACCAGCGCAACGAAGCTGCCTTGCAAATCTTCCGTAAATACTGTTTTATAGCAGGCAGGACCCTCAAAGATTGGCTATTTGACGGGGAAAAATACCATGATGCCAGCTTTTTTCAAAGAATTTTATAACTTTTCTTTAAAAAGGTTTGGTGGTTTCAAAAATTCTCACTACCTTTGCACCCGCTAAACAAGAAAAGACTGGTGCGTTAGTTCAGTTGGTTAGAATGCCTGCCTGTCACGCAGGAGGTCACGAGTTCGAGTCTCGTACGCACCGCCACTCTTTTCAACGCATAGCAAAGGTGCGTTAGTTCAGTTGGTTAGAATGCCTGCCTGTCACGCAGGAGGTCACGAGTTCGAGTCTCGTACGCACCGCTGAAACAAAGCTCATTGAAGAATATTCAGTGAGCTTTTTTATTTGTCGGCTGCCGAAACGGGCAGTAACGCTATTGTAGATGCTGACATAAACAACAATAATAATGAAAACAAAACAACTGATAATACTCGTTGGTGCGATGCTCTGTTGCGCAGCGTCGCTGATGGCACAGTCAAAACCGTCCGTTGCCATCCTTGGAGATTCCTACAGCACCTTCAAAGGCTATGTGCAACCCGATACCAATGCCGTTTGGTACCCACAGTCTGATGTAAAAAACAACGATGTGCAAGATATCACCCAGCTCTGGTGGTATCAGTTCATCTGCGACAACGGCTTCCGCCTCAGTCAGAACAATTCGTTTTCAGGAGCAACCATCTGTCATACAGGCTATGATGAGGCAGACTATAGCGACCGGTCGTATGTCACCCGCCTAAACAACCTATTGCCCGCAGACCTCATCTTCGTTTTCGGAGGCACGAACGACAGTTGGGCGAAATCGCCTATCGGCAACTACCAGTACGGCGGTTGGAGCAACCGGGATCTCTATCAGTTCCGCCCCGCCATGGCATATCTTCTTGACGGCATCCAGAAACGCTATCCCGGCACCACAGTCTATGTCATCATCAACGATGGCTTGACCGACGAGATCACCACGTCGATGAAGACCGTCTGCGACCATTATCAGGTGAAATACATCCAATTGGAATGCATCGACAAACAATGGGGACACCCCTCACAGAAAGGCATGAAACAGATTGCTGCGCAGGTGGCAAAAGCGGTGTGCCGTCAATAGCGTCCGCCATGCTTGATGCCACCCACATAAAGGACGATGCCCCCCACAATCAGCAGTAGTCCTGTGATCAGCAAACCATTGGTGGTATGGTGCAGGAAATATGCCGTGGCAAGAGTTATCACGCCAGATAGAATCAGCAAAATTCCTATGGAGGCAAATTTTTTATTCATAGAAAAGTCATTTCCGTGTTGTAATTCGTTAAAAATTAGTGCAAAGATACAAAATAATTGCCGATAAATGACAGAATTAACAAAAAAATCAGTACCTTTGCACCCGCAATTTTGCAAAAGTAACACAATTTTTTATTTTAAACAGTATGAATCAATACGAAACCGTTTTCATTTTGACTCCCGTTTTGTCTGATGAGCAGACAAAGGAAACGGTCGCTAAATTCACCAAACTCCTTGCCGACAACGGCGCAGAGGTTGTGAACGAAGAGGCCTGGGGTATGAAGAAGATGGCTTACGCCATTCAGAAGAAATCTACAGGTTTCTACTACCTGGTAGAGTTCAAGGCTGAGCCCAATGTGATCAAGAAGCTCGAAACAGCTTTCCGTCGTGACGAGAAAGTTATCCGTTTCCAGACAGTTAAACTTGAAAAGCACGCTATCGAATATGCTGAGAAGCGTCGCAACAAAACCGGTAAAAAAGAGGAGGCTTAAGTTATGGCAGAACAATCAGAAATCCGTTATTTGACAGCTCCTTCTATCGACACTAAGAAGAAGAAGTATTGCCGTTTCAAGAAGAGCGGCATCAAGTACATCGACTACAAAGATCCCGAGTTCCTGAAGAAGTTCCTGAACGAGCAAGGCAAAATCCTGCCCCGTCGTATCACTGGTACCTCACTGAAGTATCAGCGCCGCGTGGCTCAGGCTGTTAAGCGTGCTCGCCAGATTGCACTGCTTCCTTACGTAACTGATATGATGAAATAAATAAGGAGGAGGACGACAATATGGAAATTATACTGAAAGAAGATATTATCGGTCTGGGTTATAAGAACGATATCGTAAATGTAAAGTCTGGCTACGGCCGCAACTATCTGATTCCTCAGGGTAAGGGCGTTATCGCTTCTCCCTCTGCTAAGAAGATTCTCGCTGAGAACCTCAAGCAGCAGGCTCACAAGCTCGCAGCTATCAAGGCTGAGGCAGAGAAGAAAGCTGAAGCTCTCAATGGTGTTGAGTTGACTATCACTGCTAAGGTGAGTGCTACCGGACAGCTCTATGGTTCTGTCAATGCTAACATCGTTGCTGATGAACTCAAGAAGCAGGGTCACGACATCGATCGCAAGATCATCACCATGCGCGATGCTAAGATGGTTGGTGATTACGTTGCTACCATCCACTTCCACAAGGAGGTTGAGGTTGTGATTCCTGTAAAGGTTGTTTCTGAGGCAGCTCCCGTTGAGGAGGTAAAGGCTGAAGAGGCTACTCCCGCTGTTGAAGAAGCTCCCGCTGTGGAGGAGACCTCAGCTGCTACAGAAGAGTAATATTCTGTAAATCAATACATAAGTTATTAACATAAGAGGGTGCGCATACGTATGTGCGCCCTTTTTTCAGCTAACAGCCCAGCATCTCGGTGCGCAATTCGGGGGAGGGGAAGTTGGCGACAGTGAAAACAGCTCCCCTGATGCATCGTGCGACGTGTCTAAAAATCATGATGACGACGCTCCCGCGCGCCATACCAGTTGCGCCTGGTGGCTCTATTGTGATTTCTAATACGTCACAATTGTTATCTCACAAAAAATGCTAATCTTTCCATAAAATACCGATGCTATGCAAGAGATTCTCATGACCCCCGATGTGTGTATGAAATTCCTGGTCTGGTCGTACTACTACCACGACCTCCTGCCAGAGCAGCACATGAGTTACAAGACCTGTGGTCGGTTCTCCGAGGAAGATGCCCTCCGCCTTGACGAACTGAAAGACATGCTTTTCAAGTGTTTTGAAGCGCAGTCAGTCCTCAACGCCTGCCAGCAGTTCCGTTTGGCGAAACTGCGTCAAGAACCCTGTCCCTTCACCCAACAAGACCTCGACCGTATGTTTGCCACCGAAGTAGAGTAGCACGGCACACGGATTTTTTTCTGATTTCCATTTTCAGAAGGTGACTACCAACCGCAATTATCGCCATAGCAATCATCATTCTCGCAGCAGCAATCATCATAATCTAAAAAACAAATAAATTTATCGTTTATCAGCGTAATTGTCGTACCTTTGCTAAGGTGGTAGTCCTCCGTGCGCAGTTAAGTCATTGTTATATGAAAGTTTGTTTATCCAATGGCTTTCGCCTCTACCACCATAAATTAAATATAAAACTTCTTTATTATATTTCAGTATTATATTCATACACTATTAAGAATTTGACCGCCTTTCGATTTCTACCCCCAATTTTCATACAGCCATTCCTTACAATTGTTATGCGGATGATTGTGTAAATGAATCATAAATCCAAGTAGCAAATTGCGCATGAAAAGTTAAATCTTACACTCAGAAATGGAGTTTTTCCGATTTTCCTTCGTTTATCTCGAAAAAAGGAAATAACTTAGCCATAAAATTTAATTGATTAATTATGGGAAGTAAAGACTTAAACAGATTGAAGCTGGTCTTAGTCGAGAAGAAGTGAACGGCGAAATGGTTGGCGCATGAACCTGCGTGCAAATGTCCAGGTTCTCTCAAAACAGTATTCACCTATCTCGCTGCCAACAGTGTTCATAGGAGAGAATAATGTGATGAATCCTGAATATCAAATCGACGGAAGGGTGATTGTCAATTCGGGCATCGACTGTCAGTACTCGAAGATTAAGGCATCGGTAGATTTCTACAACATGTTGAACAAAGACTATTACCAAGGCGGGAGTTTCATATTGCCAATACCACAGCAGAAGTTTAACTTCCTTGCCAAGGTTTCTTATGTCTTTTAATGAGATTACACAATGACACGAATAAGGATAAGATTAAATGTTATTCAAGAAAAATTCTGGATGGACGATTTGTTGAAATCGCCGTCCACAGAATATAACGACCCTAACCATACCTTTATCATCAAGGGAAATCTGTCGTTGCCTGTCCTGAAGGAGGCATACAGGAAGATAATGGTTGAATATCCGCCGTTTTCTTCCATCGTCGAGGTCGATAACGGCAATCCCTATTTCGTTCCACAGGAGAATTTTGAACTGCCGTTCAAGCTCCTCACCATTGACAAAGACACTGATGCTGAACACGTTGAAAAGATGCTGTCTGACCTTGTCAATGTGCCCTTCGACCTTGGTCGTGAGCTGCCTTGCCGTTTCTGCTGCATAAGGAAGGGAGAACTCCACTATCTGCTCCATTCGTTCCATCATTTGGTTATGGACGGTATGTCGATAAGGACATTCTTCGACCGCCTGACAACCATCTACAATCAGCTGATGGACAACAGGTATGTCGCTGAAAACCAAATTGAACAACTCTTGCAGTTCAACAAGGTGCTCGACAGTCAGTTCAAGACAAACAATGCCGCCGACACCGCATATTGGAAGCAATATATCAAAGATGTGCCGGTGAAGGTGATACTGCCTCAGACAGTGTATGACAACACCAAGACCACAGATGCGCCCAACACCTGGCGTTTCCGCCTTGGAGAGGAGATGGACTCTAAGGTCAGCGGGCTATGCAAGCAATGCAACACCACCCATTTTCGAGTCTATTCCGCCGTTTGGACTCTTACACTGTCTAAGGTGCTTAACACCAGTGCCATAGCCTTGGACCACGCCTTGAACATGCGTCCCAAGGGTTGTCCGCTTTTAGGCGTGTTTGTAAATAATTTCCCCATCAAATACCCTTTCAGCGAATTTTCCGACAAGTCTTTCACCGACCTTCTGGAATACTCCAACTCCAATCGTATGGCAGAGCAACAGCATATTTTTGCCATCTATGGCGACTATCTGCCAAAGACCCACAACGCCATAAGGGACTCTTTTAATTTCAGCATTAACTATCCTCTGAAACTGGATGAGTTAACCGTTGATTTCAAAGATTGCGAGGTGTTGGATTGGCGACACGTCAACACCAACGTGTCTGCCGAACTGCTTCTTGTCATCGACGCCGACAAACAACTGACTTGTGACTTGCGCTATAAGCAAACCATATCATTGGAATATGTGAAGATGCTGGGCCACACCTTCGGATACATCCTCCGACAGGTGACGGACAATCCCAAAGTCTTGTTGTCGCAGATAAGGCTCATCGACCCTCAAAGACAGCAAGAACTCATAGAGATTGAGCAGGCAAACCTACAACTTGCCTCCAACCACGATCCCTTCACCTGTATGTTCAAAAAACAGGCGATGGAACATGCCAACCACATTGCAGTGGTGCATCAGGAACAAGAAATCACTTATTCTGAACTTGACAAACGGAGCGATGTCCTTGCCCGCAAACTGCATGCCATGGGCATTGCACGGTCCAATATCGGCATTGCATTGCCCAAGACCATCGATATGATTGTGGCAATACTCGCCACACTGAAATCAGGCAACACCTATGTGCCCATCGACATCCACCATCCGAAGGACCGCATCGCATTTATCGTCAACGACGCTTCCCTACGGCTTGTGTTCACCCATAGGGAAACACGTGATATGTTCGGCACTCTACCGTGTCTTGACCCAAGTGCAGCTGACATCATTGCCGACGACGAATCTGTGGCTTTGCCCCAGGTTCTTCCAGACGATGTCGCCTACATCATCTACACCTCCGGGACAACGGGCAAGCCGAAGGGCGTTCCAATTAGGCACTCAATGCTTAGCCAAACTATTGTCAACAACATTGCCTTGCAGAAGATGACAGAAGAGTCGAGGGTAATGCAGTTTGCCAACATTGTTTTCGACGCCTCCGTGGTGGAAATCTTTCCATCTCTTGCCATCGGAGCTACACTCTATCTGCCCTTGGAGGAAGAGAGAAGGGACACGAGCCTGCTGCTTGGTTTCCTCACTCGTCACAAGATTTCGCTCATAAACATTCCGCCAGTGCTTCTTGTCACCTTGCCCCATACGGATTTGCCAGCCTTGAAGACTATAGTGGTAGGAGGCGATTTGACGAATAATAATGTAATAGAATTTTGGAGCAAGGACAGGTTGTTTATCAATGCCTATGGACCTACGGAAAACTGTGTCGATGTAACATACAACATCGTTACGCCTCGATCTGCCGTCAACGATATTGGCACCAGCATGCCAGGTGTAGCTTCCTATGTGCTCGACAGCCATCAGAACATGGTGCCCGACTATGCCGTGGGAGAGCTATACATCGGTGGAGTAAAGTTGTCTGACGGATACATCAACAGGCCAGACCTTAACCAAACCAAGTTCATATCCAATCCCTTTGCATCCGACGACGACAGGAAAAACCACCGTAATCTCGTACTCTACAAGAGCGGCGACCTTGTGATGCGTGACCGCAACGGGCATCTGTTGTTCCTCGGACGCACCGACCATCAGGTGAAGCTGAACGGCTTCCGAATAGAGTTGGGCGAGGTGGAGACGATAATCTCGGAATTTGGCAATGGCATCAAGAATGTCTTGGCAATGATAAGGGAAAACAACGGAAACAAAATGCTTGTGGCTTATCTCCTCGTTCCTGACGCGGAAAAATTCCCTGTTGATGACCTTAAAGCCCATGTCCTCAACCGTCTCCCTTCTTATATGGTTCCGTCGGCTATTGTGCCGCTTACGGCATTTCCATACAACACGAGCGGTAAAATCGACAGGCAAAAACTCCCTATGCCAGTTTCCGAGACAGACCTTGCCAACTACAATGCGCCAACCACTTTGACGGAAAGACGTCTTGTAAAGATTTGGGGCGACCTGCTAAACAAGGATTTTATAGACAGTAACGACAGTTTCCTCTCTTTGGGTGGCGATTCGATAATGGTCATTCAACTCGTATATGGAATTCACAAGCATTTCGGTATCTCCGTCAACGCGTCCAACATCTACGAGAATCCCACTCTCGAAGGCATGGCACGGCTTATCGACACAATGCTTGACAACACCGACGACAACGCTTGCCTTAAACTCCTTTCCATAGCCAGGGAGGTGATGGGCACAGAAGGAATTGATGCCGATACCGACCTCTTTGAGGCGGGAATGAACAAGGCTCTATTGGATGATTTTGTTCATATGTCGGCATCCAAAGCCTATGTCTTCTTCACCACTTTCGACGTTTTGAAGTTCAAGAGTGTGAAGAACTTAACAGACAACATCGACAGGAACCTATACTCTTGGGGCGAGGGTACCGACGAGAGAAAGCCGGTGATTATTTATTTCAACGGTTTTGTGGAGTCATACCCTTATAACATGCCTGTCATTTCCAGTTTCGAGAAGAACTTCTCGGTCTTTAACATCGAGTCGATATACAATTTCTTCATTGGCGGCAAGGATGTCTCCCTCCAAGTTTTGTTTGAAACATACGAAGACCTTATGATGGTGGCATTGAGAGACAAGCAAGTCCTTTTCTTGACCGGTTATTGCATCGGAGCCGAAATAGCCATCGCATTTGCCAAGTTTATGAGTCAGCGTCATCCCGGCATTAATCTCAGTGTGGTGAACATCGAAGCCGTATATGACCGCAAGAACTATTATTTCCTGAACCTTGATACCACTCAGAAGTCTAACGACCGTCGCCTTGAAATCTTCAACAAGGTATATGCCGATATGCCCGAATTAAACTACGATGGCACCGTAGTGAACATTATGGTCAACAAGCCCATCCTGCATGAGAACCAAGCCAATGACGAGGGAAAGACCAGAGAAGAAAACGAAAAGATGAGAAAATCGTGGAAGGGGAACATAGACAATTGGAACTCCCATTATCCCGCTTCTCCCTGCCATCTTCTCGACTGCAACCATATGGAAGTACGAGACCGGAAAGACATTCTCGACAGAATACAGGACATTGTATTAAATAGTTTCTCGTTTTGATAATCATAGTCGCAAAAGTTTTAATACTGATGTCTTCAGTACGATACTGCCGCCACTTTTAATACCTTAAACGAGGTAAGGAGGGGATTTGTAGGGCGTAAATAGGATGACGGAAACAGGATAATGATAGTAGGTATTTTGAACATTTTGTAAGGAATTAATATACCGAGATATTAGTAAAAAACTACGGGAAAATGAGTGTATTAATGCGATTATGAGGATTTTATAATTATTTGGTATTGTAAGGAAAATGTTTTCGACGTAACTTTGCAGTCGAAAACGAAGAACCCATTTTGATTGATATGAACATAAAAAAACTACTCGACAGGACGACAGTGCTCGCAGCAGCACTCGTCCTGACAACAGAAGCAAACGCAGCACCAACTTACTCCGTTGGCGGTGTTTCGGAAGAGCTACGCCAGGTGCTGATTGAAGATGCCAAAGAATATGGTTTGACTTTTGAATATTCTGCCGAACATTGGAGAACGATTGTAAAGGAGAAGGATAGAAGGGAATATCCTATATGAAGGAGAACCGAGAGGAATTGCGGACAAAAATGCTAATACATTGCAAGTTTCGGGAGGATCAGGGGACAGGTTCCTGATTCTTGTCTGTCTTGTGAATTTTCAATCCTCTGGGAAGGGTTCGAATTCATCAAGGGAACAAGTAGGGAGTCTTGTTTAGCCTTCTGAGGATGATTCTCTTGATAAGAAACCGATTAAGGCTATAGGGTGTCAAAGTGTCAAACTCATTTTCTATTACCAAAAAACAGACATGTCAGTCTTTATTTTTGCATTTCTAAAACCTAAGTATCTTTGCATCAGGGAATAGCTGAAGTTTGCAAAGTTTAATCAGAACTTACCAAAAACACTGACATGTCAGTTTAAATTCATGCATTTCTAAAACCTGAGTAAATTTGCCAAAAGAAAAGAGTTGCTTGCCAAGCAACCGTATGAATATTGGAGAAGTTAAAACTATTGCCAAATCATTACCTCTTCGTGGAGCATGTGGCAAAGGCGTTATGGCCGGTAAAGCGTAACCCACACGTGTTTGTGGGACGGTATATCAACGTGAATAGAAAACCTGACGGGACTATCTATCCTACGTTCAATCGCCCAGACTACAACGAGAAACTCACTTTCGCTAAGTTCTGTATGGAAGCTGCCAAAGAACTGAGGCAGGTTGCCAAACTGGTAGATAGTGCAACAGGCCTCGGAGAGGGAGTGTGAATTCTAGCCAAAATATCAGTTAATATCAGTTACAGTTGTTTTTTTGAGGGTATATAAAATTTCAACCTAAAAAGCTGTAATATAATGACTTACGACATTACAACAAAGACTGCTCCAGCCATGCCAAAACTTGGAAAAGGCTTGGATTTTGTGAAATTAGTGCTCTCGCAGGTATCTCCAGACATGCGTGAAC
>NZ_NPJE01000028.1:0-1274 GCF_002251205.1 Prevotella sp. P3-92
ACTCTAAGTTTGCAGAAGAATGCGACGCAGTCGCATAAATGTTAAATAATCAAGGTAAAACTATGATTGCTAAAGACAGTTTCGTACCTTTGTTGTAAAAAGGTAGAATCGGTCTGTCGAAGAGGTAAACCATGGATTTCACTAGTCTGAAGACTATAATCCGTTTCGGACCTCATCGACATAGTTGCAAAGACCAGATAGAAAGTTATCGGCTCTGAGCCTTGTTAGAGTGTTAGTCCATACAACTATTGACCAATTCTACATAATTAAACTCGTACAAAGATATGAAGAATTTATTTATTGGAGTTGATTTTTCGAAAGAAAAAGTTGATGTGGCTATCATTTTTGCAGACGGACTTGCAGAAACAGCCTCAAGAGTGTTCAACGAATTCAAGACAACTGTGTCTGGTTACAAACAACTGATCAAGTGGGTGGAGCAGAACTCCGGCGGCATCGAGCCTTCCTTGTGGCTCTTCTGCGGAGAAAACACTGGCGATTACAGTAAGGGACTATGCAACTTCCTATACGGCAAAGGCTACGACATGTGGCTTGAGAATGCTAAGAGCATCAAGGATGCATCAGGTCTTAGACGATTGAAGTCGGACCGTGCCGACGCCTCAATGATTGCCGAATACGCAATGAGGAATTACGACAGAGCCATTATGTACGAGCCACTTAGCGAGTCACTTGCACAACTGCGTGAGCTGTTCCTGTATCGTCAAATGGTGGTACACCATAGATGCAGTTTTCAGGTGCGTAGAGGCGAGAAGAAGCTCACCATGGAGAAGTCGCCTATCAAGACCATGATCTCGCAGAGCGGAAGACATATCGTGTCAGAACTCAACAAGGAAGTCGAGAAGATAGACAAGCGAATCGCCGAGCTTATTAAGTCGGACGAGGAGCTAACCGAGGTATTCACCATCGTGACCTCGGTGCCTGGCATAGGAACGCAGAACGCCGTGTGCCTGATGGTATACACCGATAACTTCCGTCGTTTCAATTACGACTCACGCAAGATAGCCTGCTACTATGGCATAGCCCCGTTCGGCAAGGATTCGGGTACCAGTGTGCATTCTGATCCTCGTGTACATTACATGGCGAACCGCCAGATAAAGTCCATGCTGACGCAGGCTGCACTGGCTGCCATCAACTTCAATCCCGTTATCGCAAGATACTATATGCGACTCGTAGAACGTGGAAAGAAGAAGCAGGTTGCACTGAATAATGTAAAGAACAAACTCATACGTTTGGTCACTGCTATGGTCCGAAATCGC
>NZ_NPJE01000029.1:0-7331 GCF_002251205.1 Prevotella sp. P3-92
CATTGTTGAATTCTGGCTCGTAAGTTCTCTCATGGGGGCTGCTCGACCCCAAACCCCTCGGTGTTTTCAGGTATTAGATTTTATCTTTACCTCTACCTGAAAATTGCACTTCTATCTTGAACTTACACAAAGGTTCGTACCTTTGCAGCCGAGGTCCAGCCTCACGGATACAGCGGTATTCGGTCAAGTAACAAGTAACAAGTAACAAGTAACATTCAAAGAAAAGCAACGAACGAATAAGGCTGTAAAACTTTATTATATTATTATAATATATAATATTATAATATATAATAAAATTATATACCTTACAAATTCTAAGCTTTTACCAAACTTGCACTGCTTGTACACCGTATGTTACTTGTTACTTGTTACTTGTTACTTATTCACTAACCCTCAAATTAACGAGCTATGACAAAAGAAAAAGAAAAACCCAGTACCGAGAAATCGCAAATCATCAGCGAACTGGCAAACAAACTCGGATTCAGCGTTGACCTCCTGCAAAGCGTAGTTGGTAACAGAATTAAAGGAACGATTTCGTTAAGCCAAATGAGCAGAATAAAGCTCGCTTAAACTCTGCCATGGCGAGAAAACGAAGGGTGAAAACCAACGTTTTCGTTAAGCCAAATGAGCAGAATAAAGCTCGCTTAAACTCTGCCATGGCGAGAAAATGAAGGATGATAAGAAAACAACTTGCAACTTTTTCAAATGATGTTTTGTGATTTTTTCAACAATAGCAGGGAAAGCGCAAACAGCCGTTAAGGGGAGCGGTCGAAGTGTTAAAATGCGCCAAAAAGCAATGCCATTTTGGCAGTTTAACATATTTTGCGTCTATATTTGCACCCAGTTTCACGAAAACGGGAATTATAACATCAAAAAAAAACATAAAAAGAACATGAAAAAGATTGTGAAAAGCATTTTGCCAGCGGTCTATCTGATGGTGATCGCATTTTCTGCTGCATCGTGCAACAAAACCCAAGCGGCTCCTGCTGCTGCTCCGGGACAACCAGTGGATCTGACTTACGCTGCCGACAAGGCACTGCCTTCGGTGGTTTACATTAAATCGGTGATCAACTCTAAGGTGCAGACCGTGGAATATGCCGACCCTTTTGAGGATTTCTTCTCAGACCCCTTCGGCGGCTTCTTCGGCCGCGGGCAGAACGGCAGCAACGGAAGCCGCAAGAGACAGGTGCAGACCCCGAAACGGGCTGCTGCAGGCAGCGGTGTGATCATCTCTGCCGACGGATATATCGTGACCAACAACCACGTGGTGGATGGCGCTGACGAACTGACCGTTACGCTCAACGAGAACAGTAAGGAGTATTCAGCCCGCATCGTCGGTGCCGACAAGACCACCGACCTGGCGCTCATCAAGATTGATGCCAAGAATCTGCCTGCCATCGCCATTGCCAATAGCGACAATGTGAAAGTGGGCGAATGGGTACTGGCTATAGGCAACCCCCTCGGACTGAACAACACAGTGACTGCGGGCATCATCTCTGCCAAGGCTCGCCAGATGGGCGAAGGCGTATCGTCGATGATTCAGACCGACGCTGCCATCAACCAGGGAAACTCAGGCGGTGCGCTCGTCAATACACGCGGCGAACTGGTCGGCATCAACGCGATGATATACTCTCAGACCGGACAGAACATCGGTTATGGCTTTGCCATTCCTACCGCTATCATGAACAAGGTGGTCGCCGACATCAAACAGTACGGTACCGTGCAGCGTGCCATGATAGGCATCAAGGGCAGCGACGTCAGCACCTATGTGGACGTGGAGAAGGAAAAGGGCAACCAACTCGACCTTGGCACCATGGAAGGCATCTATGTGGCTGAAGTGGTGGAGGATGGTGCTGCCGCCTCGGCAGGACTGAAGAAGGGCGACGTCATCACGAGCATCGACGGCCAGAAGATCAAGAAGTTTGGCGAACTGCAGGGCATCATCGCCCAGAAGCGCCCCGGCGATAAACTGACTGTCACCTATCTGCGCAACAAGAAGAGCCATTCCGCTACGCTGACGCTGAAGAACGAACAGGGCACTACCAAGGTGGTGAAGAATGCCGACCTCGATGTACTGGGCGGTACGTTCCGTGCCGTCACCAGCAGCCAGAAGGAGCAATTGAACATCAGCTATGGTCTGCAGGTGGCTAAGATTAGCGGCGGCAGACTGAAAGAGGCTGGTGTGCCCCAGGGCTTCATTATCCAGCGCGTGAACGAACAGCCGATGAAGTCGGTGGAGGACCTGCAGAATGCGGTGAAGGAAACTTCAACCTCCAAGGATCCTGTACTCTTCATCCAGGGTGTGTTCCCCACTGGCAGGAAGGGATACTTCGCCGTTCCTCTGGTCAACGAGTAATACCAGTAAAACGTTTCGCAACTGAGGGAATTGATTGAAGTTAAAGAAGTTATCACTCCCTACGGTCGTTCGGGAAGTTAAGAGACAATAGCCTTTTTGCCGTAAGACGTTGGACATTTGTCCCTTAACTTCTCTCTAACTTCCCTCTAACTTCCCTCTAACTTCTCTCTAACTTCCCTTAACTTCCCCACACGCGCAACTGAGGGAATTGATTGAAGTTAAAGAAGTTATCACTCCCTACGGTCGTTCAGGAAGTTAAGAGACTTGAATTAAAAAACATTAAAAGGCACTACAAATCAGTGCAAAAGCTTTGCTTATCATAACAAAATACTTACTTTTGCACACAATATCCTAATCGCGAGAAAATCATTATTAACAAAATCGTAAAATATGAAACCAAAAAATCTATTGGCAGCGGCAATGCTACTGTTGGGTGCAACACCAACGACGGCACAGCAAATGCCACCTATCCCCGTGGATAGCAAGGTGAAGATTGGTCATCTGGACAACGGACTGACCTACTACATCCGCAAAAACAATTTCCCTGAGCATGTGGCAAGCTTCTATATCGCACAGAAGGTCGGTTCTATCAACGAGAACGAGGACCAGCGCGGACTGGCACACCTCTTGGAGCATCTGGCATTCAACGGCACAGAACACTTCAAAGACAATACCCTACAGGAATATCTGCAGAGCATCGGCGTGGAATACGGTCGCAACCTCAATGCCTATACCAGTATTGACAAAACGGTGTATTTCTTCACCGATGTGCCCACCACCCGACCAACGGCTGTGGATTCGTGTATGCTGATACTGAAAGACTGGAGCAACGGCATCTCGCTGACGCAGAAAGCCATAGACGACGAACGCGATGTGGTGCACAATGAGTACCGCATGCGCATGGTGGGTCAGCAGCGCATGATCGAGCGCAGTCTGCCTCGCCTCTACCAAAACGAGAAATACGGCTTCCGCATGCCTATCGGACTGATGAGCGTCATCGACGGATGCAACCCCGAAACCCTGCGCGACTACTATCGCAAATGGTATCGCCCAGACAACCAGGCCATCATCGTGGTGGGTGATGTGGACGTAGATCATATCGAAGCACAGATCAAGACGCTGTTTGCCGACATCAAGGTGCCTGCCGATGCCGCCAAAGTGATACCAGAGCAGGTAAGCCCCAACGATACCGCAATCTATGTGGTGGATAAGGACAAGGAACAGCAGTTTGACCTCTTCCTCATCAACATGAAGCACAAAGCTATTCCCGATGAGATGAAGGTCAACATGGACTATCTCCTCATGAAATACATGGACAATGCACTCACCCTCATGCTGAACACCCGATTCAGCGAGAAAGCCAAGGAGCCCGACTGCCCCTATCTGCAGGCTGTGGGCGACAATGGCGATTACCTCATGTCGAGAACCTGCGGTGCCTTCACGCTGACAGGACTCGCCAAGGAAGGTCAAGTCAAGGAGGCGTATGCCGCTGTATTGCGTGAAGCCAAGCGTGCGCACGACTTCGGTTTCACTGCTACAGAATATCAGCGTGCCAGGGACGAGATCAAAAGTCAGATAGAGAAAAGCCTTGCCAATAAGGACAAAATGAAGAATGAGCAGTTTACCACACAGTATGTGGATCACTTCATTGCCAACGAACCTATCCCCTCGATAGAAGACGAGAGTGCTATCCTGCAACAGCTCATCCCCAACATCCCCGTGGAGGTGATCAATATGTATGCCAAGAAACTCATCTGCAACAGCGATACCAACTTCGTGACGCTGATGATGATGCAGGAGAAAGACGGTAAGGCATACCCCACCGAACAGCAGTTGGCTGACATTGTGAAAGGGGTGAGGGCTGAGAAACTCGAAGCCTACGTGGATCACGTGAAGAACGAACCCCTCATTGCCCAGCTGCCTAAGGCTGGCAAGATCAGGAAGACCGTAGAGAATAAGGTGTTGGGATATAAGGAACTGACACTGTCTAACGGTGCGAAGGTCATCATGAAGAAGACCGACTTCAAGGACAACGAGATTCTCTTCTCTGCAAAAGCCAAGGTGGGATATTCGGCATTTGAGAAAGCCGATCAGAGCAGTGTGATGCTGATGACCCAGGCACTGGATGCCAGCGGTCTGGGCAATTTCACCAACGCAGAACTGGAAAAGGCCATGGCTGGCAAGCAGGCGAGTGTCAAATTCACCATGGATCCGTTCTACCACGGATTGAGCGGTAAGAGCACTCCGAAGGATATCGAGACGCTGATGCAACTCATCTACCTCGACATGACAGCTGTGAAGAAAGACGAGAAATCGTTTGCCAACCTGCAGAACACCTATGCCACCATCCTTGCCAACCAGAGCAACAACCCCAACCTCGTGTTCCAAGACTCAGTACAGAGCACCGTATATCTGGGTAGCAAACTGGCACGCATTCCTTCTGCCGACGATATCAAGGCCATCAACTACGACCGTCTGCTGGCCATAGGTAAGCAGTATTATGGCAATGCCAAAGACTTCACCTTCTATTTCGTGGGCAACTACGACGAGGCTACACTTCTGCCACTCATCGAACAGTATATCGCTTCGCTGCCTGCAAAGGGCTGCACCCTGCAAAACAAGGACATCCCCTATGCCAAAGGCAAGGTGAGCAACGTATTCACCAAGGCGATGAGCAACCCACAGAATCAGGTTCAGGAGATATGGTATGCCATGATGCCTTACACACTGAAGACTGACGTGCTGGCTGACATGGCAGCTCGCCTGTTGGAGATGAAGTATCTGCGCTCTATCCGTGAGGAACTCAGCGCTGCCTATCATGCGGGTGCCACCGCCTCTGTCTTCACCGATAAAGACGGTTTGGCTGCTGTCAATATCGTTGGTAGCGCACAGCTGAATCCTGAGAAGTCGGATGCTGCCATCCCCTGCTTCTTCCAAGGCATGAAGGAGGTCGTGGCAGGTGCTGATGCTGCCGACCTGCAGAAGGTCAAGGAGATTCTGCTGAAGCAAGCCGATGTGGACAGCCGTGAGAACAGCCACTGGCTTAGCGTGCTGATCAACTATGCCACACGCGGTGTAGATACCCATACCGACTATAAGAAGACGGTCAACGAGATTGACAGTAAACAGATATCAGACTTCCTCCAGAACACAATCCTCAAGTCTGGCAACCATGTGGAAGTCATCATGAAGGCTGTGAAGGAATAATCACCGTTACATCCGAATAACAAAACAGGAGGCAAACACCGATGATGCGTGTCTGCCTCCTGTTTGTTATTATTGTTTATGAAAACTACTTTCAGATCTTATCGAGAGCCTGACGGATGTCGTCGAGGATGTCGTCACAATCTTCAATACCAACAGAAAGACGAATGAGATCGGGAGCCACACCAGCCTCACGAAGCTGTTCGTCGGAAAGTTGACGGTGGGTATGGCTGGCAGGGTGAAGCACACAGGTGCGTGCATCAGCCACGTGGGTCACGATATTGATCATGTCGAGCGAGTCCATAAAGCGGATAGCGGTCTCACGGTCGCCCTTCAGTCCGAAGGCTATGACGCCACACGATCCGCCAGGCAGATATTTCTCTGCCAACTCATGATAGGCATCGCCAGGCAGTCCGCTATAGTGTACCCATGCCACACGAGGGTCTGCCTGCAGAAATTCTGCCACACGCTGGGCATTGCTGCAATGCTGTGCCATGCGCAGATGGAGGGTCTGAAGACCGAGGTTGAGGATAAACGAGTTCATCGGTGCAGGGATAGAGCCCAAGTCGCGCATGAGCTGGGCAACGAGTTTGGTGGTATAGCCCATTTTTCCGAATGCCTTGACATAGGTGAGTCCGTGGTAGCTCTCATCGGGAGTGCAGAGTCCGGGGAACTTATCGGCATGCGCCATCCAGTCAAACTGTCCGCTATCTACGACAACACCTCCCACCTGCGATGCCGTGCCATCCATGTATTTCGTGGTACTGTGGGTCACGATGTCGGCACCCCATTCAAAGGGGCGGCAGTTGATGGGAGTGGCAAAGGTGTTATCTACAATGAGAGGCACACCGTTACGATGGGCAATGCGTGCGAATTTCTCGATATCGAGTACGGCACAGCCGGGATTGCTGATGGTTTCGCCAAACACCGCTCTGGTATTGGGACGGAAAGCCTTTTGTATTTCCTCTTCGCTATCGTTGGGATTGACAAAGGTACATTCAATACCCAGTTTCTTCAGGGTGACGCCAAAGAGATTGAATGTGCCACCATAGATTTCGTTGGAAGTAACGATATGGCTGCCAGCCTCACAGATATTAAACACGGCATAGAAGTTGGCTGCCTGTCCGCTACTGGTCAGTACCGCCCCTGCTCCACCTTCGAGTTGTGCAATCTTCTTGGCCACAGCATCGTTGGTAGGATTTTGCAGACGGGTATAGAAATAGCCCTCTTTCTTCAAATCGAAGAGCATCGCCATTTCTTCAGAGTTATCATATTTAAAGGTAGTACTCTGGATGATGGGCAACTCAATAGGTTCACCGTTTTTCGCTTCATAGCCTCCCTGTACACAGATAGAGGCAGTTTTTAGTTGTTTTTTCATTTGCAATATTTTGTTTTATCTGTTTTGCGTTGCAAAGGTACGATTAAGTGAGAGAAACACCAAGAAAAATAGGAGTTTTCAAAAAATATACTTATCTTTCCTCTATAAAACCTAATTTCATTTCCCTGCACAAGCAACAAAACCCACAAGAACGCATAATTGTGGTGCATAGTTATCCGTCACAGTTCCTCTTCCGACCTGTGATAATCAGATACTTTCCTCTTCGAGTTTTACTCAGACTGGGTTCCATCTCCAGCAGTGCCATTGGTTAATTTGCAATCACGGGGTGTCACCACCACAAAGATAGTAGCCTTGGCACGGCTGGTATATCTTGTCACCCTTTAGTGCAGGGTGTCAAAATCATGTTGTCAAAGTCCTTATAGCCGACTCCTT
>NZ_NPJE01000003.1:0-1844 GCF_002251205.1 Prevotella sp. P3-92
TGACAAGCACTGAAGGAAGAGTTCTTTGAAAGATTTACATAAAACAGAGAAGTAGTAGTACAAGAAGCGAGACTTACTTTTTATGAGTACAGTCTTGGGTGAATTTACGAACCGTCGATTTTTAGGAATCAAGGTGCTTTATGATCCATGATACTACCGGATATGAGATTCGTTCTGAACAGAGACACGACACTTCTTTAAGAAGTATCAAAGATATTTTTACAATGGAGAGTTTGATCCTGGCTCAGGATGAACGCTAGCTACAGGCTTAACACATGCAAGTCGAGGGGCAGCATTATCGAAGCTTGCTTTGATAGATGGCGACCGGCGCACGGGTGAGTAACGCGTATCCAACCTTCCCCATAGTCAGGAATAGCCCGGCGAAAGTCGAATTAATGCCTGATGTTTTCCACGGACGGCATCTGATGTGGAACAAAGATTCATCGCTATGGGATGGGGATGCGTCTGATTAGCTTGTTGGCGGGGTAACGGCCCACCAAGGCAACGATCAGTAGGGGTTCTGAGAGGAAGGTCCCCCACATTGGAACTGAGACACGGTCCAAACTCCTACGGGAGGCAGCAGTGAGGAATATTGGTCAATGGGCGGAAGCCTGAACCAGCCAAGTAGCGTGAGGGATGACTGCCCTATGGGTTGTAAACCTCTTTTATAAGGGAATAAAATACGGGACGTGTCCTGTTTTGCATGTACCTTATGAATAAGGACCGGCTAATTCCGTGCCAGCAGCCGCGGTAATACGGAAGGTCCGGGCGTTATCCGGATTTATTGGGTTTAAAGGGAGCGCAGGCGGTCTTATAAGCGTGACGTGAAATGCAGCGGCTCAACCGTATGATGTGCGTCGCGAACTGTGAGACTTGAGTGTATTCGATGTCAGCGGAATTTGTGGTGTAGCGGTGAAATGCTTAGATATCACGAAGAACTCCGATTGCGAAGGCAGCTGACAAGGCTACAACTGACGCTAAAGCTCGAAAGTGCGGGTATCGAACAGGATTAGATACCCTGGTAGTCCGCACGGTAAACGATGGATGCCCGGTGTTTGCGATATACAGTGAGCGCCCAAGCGAAAGCGTTAAGCATCCCACCTGGGGAGTACGCCGGCAACGGTGAAACTCAAAGGAATTGACGGGGGCCCGCACAAGCGGAGGAACATGTGGTTTAATTCGATGATACGCGAGGAACCTTACCCGGGCTTGAACTGTAGGCGAACGATCCAGAGATGGTGAGGCCCTTCGGGGCGCCTATGGAGGTGCTGCATGGTTGTCGTCAGCTCGTGCCGTGAGGTGTCGGCTTAAGTGCCATAACGAGCGCAACCCCTCTCTTCAGTTGCCATCAGGTTATGCTGGGCACTCTGGAGACACTGCCACCGTAAGGTGTGAGGAAGGTGGGGATGACGTCAAATCAGCACGGCCCTTACGTCCGGGGCTACACACGTGTTACAATGGGTGGTACAGAGAGTTGGGTGTACGCAAGTGCATTCTAATCAAGAAAGCCATCCTCAGTTCGGACTGGGGTCTGCAACCCGACCCCACGAAGCTGGATTCGCTAGTAATCGCGCATCAGCCATGGCGCGGTGAATACGTTCCCGGGCCTTGTACACACCGCCCGTCAAGCCATGAAAGCTGGGGGCACCTGAAGTCCGTGACCGCAAGGGTCGGCCTAGGGTGAAACCGGTGATTGGGGCTAAGTCGTAACAAGGTAGCCGTACCGGAAGGTGCGGCTGGAACACCTCCTTTCTGGAGACGGATCTTAGATGATTAAGGTAGTTTCAAAAGAATGGGATGAAGCATTGGTTTGTTCAGACACTCCTTCGGCTTCTTGTACTAAC
>NZ_NPJE01000030.1:0-15094 GCF_002251205.1 Prevotella sp. P3-92
GTATATAGGACAAGAATCTGTGGCGGACTTGAC
Source organism: Prevotella sp. P3-92 (assembly GCF_002251205.1). Lineage (NCBI taxonomy): Bacteria > Pseudomonadati > Bacteroidota > Bacteroidia > Bacteroidales > Prevotellaceae > Prevotella > Prevotella sp. P3-92. The sequence goes on from NZ_NPJE01000030.1 coordinate 34, forward strand.
ATTTTTTCTCTCAAACACTGCCCGATTCGGGGAAATGACATTAGGTTTTTTATCCCGACTGGCTTATAATTCGGGGGTTTTATGTAAATTTGCAAAGGAAAACCGCCATGAGAGGCTTATACGGTTAAGAGTTGTTAAGATTGTGGCTGTCTCATGCAATCTATCCATATCATCGGCATTTACCAGATAAGAAACAATTTGAAATTAAAACCATACAACAACAATGAAGCACTACACAACAACCGCGGCGATACTATTGACTGCCGCCCTTACCGTTTCATGCAACAGTAGCAAGAAGCTCCAAAACCCCAACAACCCTTCGACAGACGATACTGTCGTTGTCACTCCCTCTAACTCTACAGATATGGATGAAGCATACCTCACACTCAGCGATGCACAGCGCGACATCGTCAACCGCAACAATGTCTTTGCACTACAGCTCTTCAATCAGGTTAGCGACCACAGCAGCAAAGTGGTGTCACCACTGAGCGTAGCATACCTCATGGGGATGTTGGCTAACGGTGCTGATGGTGTCAGCCAACAGGAAATCCTTAAAGCTATCGGCTGTGAGGGTATCGACATCAACGACCTCAACTCGCTCTATCAGAATATCCTGCATACTGCCGACCGACTGGATCAACAGACCACGGTAAGCATTGCCAACTATATTGCCGTGAACAAGGCATATCGGCTGCGTCCGCAGTTTGTCAGCACCGTGACAGACCATTACATGGCTGGGGTGGAAAGTCTGGATTTCAGCAATCCTGCCACAGTAAAACACATCAACAACTGGTGTTCCAAACATACTGACGGCATGATTCCTTCCATCATCGACCAGACTGATCCTGCTGCAGTATCTTATCTGATGAATGCCATCTATTTCAACGGCACGTGGGAGAAGAAGTTTGATGAACGCAAAACCAGTGAAGAGATTTTCCGTGGATACACCCGCGATATTCAAAAGGTGGAGATGATGCACCAACGTAACAAGTTCCTATACGCAGAAATGCCACTCTACAAAGCCGTTGTGCTGCCATACGGCAATGGTATCTATCACATGACGGTGTTGCTGCCCAACGAAGGTAAGAGCATCAACGAGATGATGGCATCTATCGACGCTTCGACACTCTCTACCCTGACCAGCAAGATGCATATCTGCAATGTCAATCTGCAACTGCCGAAGTTCACCACCGAGACCAACATCCCGCTCAACGGCATTGTCAGCACACTGGGAGCACCCAGCATCTTCAATCCTGCCGAAGCCGACTTCAGCAAGTTTGCCGATGGTCAGTTCTATGTATCACAGATGTTGCAGAAGGCTAAGATTGAAGTGAGCGAGAAGGGCACCAAGGCTGCTGCCGTTACTGCTGCTGTCATGCTGACGTCACTCGGTCCGACTGACTATCGTGATGTCAACTTCATTGCCGACCACCCGTTTGTCTATACCATCAGCGATTCGCTGAGCGGCACCCTGTTGTTCGTTGGCCAGTTTACTGGCAATAAGTAATCGATAAGGCGCAGCCCTTATCGCCCATTCCACTTCCGGTGATTGAATCCGCTTGGTTCAACCACCGGAAGTGTTTTTTTATCTCCATTGCCTTTCCCATACCCGTAACACGACTGTCGTACCATTGTCATTCACTTTCAACACCAGCGTAACAGACCTGTAATAAGAGACACGTAACTTTGCAGCCGAAATCATAATGGTAATAAGAAAGAAATGAAAATGAACAAGAGAATCATTGTTGCAGCATGTCTTGCAGTTGGTTGTTTGCAGACTTGGGCGCAACAAATCAAAGGTATCGTTAGCGATGCAAAAACGCAGGAAACATTGATCGGTGCGGTCATCTCAGTAGAGGATTCTAACCTGAAAGCTATCACCGATATGGAAGGTTGCTTTGCACTCGATGGACTCAAATCAGGAAAACACACCTTATTAATTAACTATATAGGCTACAAGACCTGCCAACTGCAGGTGGATGCACAAAAGGGCAACACACAAGTGGTGAAGGTGGCTCTCTCTCCTGACGAGCAACAGCTCAAGGAGGTGACGGTTACGGCGGTGGAACGCAAGAATACCGATGCTGCCATGGTACAGATGGCTAAACAGAGTGCGTTGGTCATGAACAATGTTTCGGCTCAGGAAATCAGCCGTACACAAGACACCAATGCGGGCGAGGTCATCCGCCGTGTACCTGGTGTAAGCCTCATCGACGATAAGTTTGTGATGGTGCGCGGACTCTCTCAACGCTACAATAATGTATGGGTGAACGGAGGGGCAGTGCCCAGTAGTGAAGCTGACTCAAGGGCGTTCTCGTTTGACATCATACCCAGTTCGCAGATTGACAACCTCACCATCGTCAAATCTCCTTCTGCAGAATATCCTGCCGACTACTCTGGCGGTTTCATCATCGTCAATACCAAGGAGATTCCTACATCCAATGGTTTCTCGCTGATGCTGGGTGGCAACTGGAATACCTCTACCGCCATGAAGGACTTCAGCTATTACAAGGGTTCTGCCACAGACTTCCTCGGATTCGACAATGGCAAGCGCAGCATGGACATGCCGTTCAACTACGATTGGGCGGTGAAGAGCAAAAAGCCATTCGGCGATCTGAAACTGGCGGCAAGCATGAACCACCGTTGGAACCTGAACGGACGCACCCTCGGACTGTTGGCTGCGATCAACTACACCAACGAATACCGCACATACGAAAACATGGAGAACAACCTCTTCGGCATTTATGATGCGGTGAACAACAAGCCCAACTTTCTGCGCTATTCTGTTGACGACCAGTATAACAATAATGTGAGACTGGGGGCCATGGTCAACCTTACCCTGCTCTCACGCAACGGAAAGCATAAATACCAACTCAAAAATATCTTCAACCAACTGGCTACCAGCCGATACACCTGGCGTGACGGTGTTAGCGCACAGTCGGATATGGAGCGCAGCGCGGAATACTACTATCGAAGCCGTACCACGTACAACGGACAGCTGACGGGAAAACACTCGTTTACTGACGATACCTTCGACTGGAATATCGGTTATGCCTATGCCAATCGAAGATTGCCTGATCGCAAGCGCTATATGGTGAACGATGCACTTGAAACGGGAGTGTTTGCTCTCAGCACAGGCAACGATGTGAAACGCGAATGGACTGCACTCGATGAACACATCGCCTCTGTAGCACTCAACGAGAAACACCATTTCACGCTTGGTTCATGGAAACCTGATCTCATGGCTGGTACCTATGGCGAATACCGCACAAGAGCGTATGAAGCTCACGAGTTCTACTACCAATGGAATCCCGGCAACAACACATTGCCCAGCGACTTCCAATACATGGATGTGCCAACACTCCTTGGTAATCCCGACAATCTGGGCGACAATAAGCTCTACCTCTTCGAACAACTGCAGATGCGCAACAACTATCGGGGACACAACATCTTAGGGGCTGGTTATCTCAACATGATGCTGCCATTCGGCAAGGTGACTGTCAATGCTGGACTGCGCTTCGAGCACAACGATATGGAACTCATCTCCAACACTCGCGACAACGAAAAGAGCGAACAGAGTCGCCACTATCGCACCAACGACCTCTTCCCCTCACTCAATGCCACCTATCGCATGAACGATATTCACCAAGTCAGACTCTCCTATGGACAAAGCATCAACAGACCGGAGTTTCGCGAAGTGGCATCGTCGGTCTATTACGACTTCGACCTGGCAAGCGATGTGCAGGGTAATACCGAACTGAACAACTGCTACATCGACAATATCGACCTGCGCTATGAAATCTACCCCAGTCGAGGCGAACTCATCTCGCTGGCACTCTTCTACAAGCATTTCGATTCACCCATCGAATGGACCTACACCGTGGCAGGTGGCACCAACCTCATCTATTCCTATAAGAATGCACGGAGCGCAAACAACTACGGTATAGAACTCGATATCCGCAAAAACCTCGCCTTCATCGGTCTCCCTGACTTCAACTTGTCGTTCAATGGGGCACTCATCAAGAGTAAGGTGGCTTTCGCTCCTGGCAGCAAAGAGGAAAACAGACCCATGCAGGGACAGTCGCCATACCTCATCAACACTGGACTGTTTTACAAAAACAAACCACTGAACCTCGATGTGGCGGTACTCTACAACCGCATCGGAAAGCGCATCATCGGTGTGGGACGCAGCGAAGGAAGCAGTGCCTCTGACGAGAATGCTCGTGTGCCTCATAGCTATGAGATGCCTCGCAACGTGATCGACCTCTCTGCCACGAAGCGCTTTGGGGAGCACTGGGAAATCAAACTCCTGGTGCGCGACCTCTTGGCTGAAAAGGTTTACTACAAACAGTTTGCCGACGTGACATACACCGATGGTAGCCAGCGTACCGTCGAAGAGGTGGCGCGATGCTATAAACCCGGTCGCAACATTGGTTTGCAGGCCATCTACAAATTCTAATACGAAATTGATAATATACTGAAATAACAGATGTTTTGTTTAATCAAAAAAAAAGTAACAAGATGAAAAAGATGAATTTCATGGGATGCATGGGCATCCTCGCAATGACGGCTATGATGGCCGCATGCAGCAGCAGTAACGATGATCCTACACCAGACCCTAATCCACAACCTGGACAGAATACGGTCTATAAATGGACCAAAGACGGAGGACTCAATGCCTGCGACCATATACTCTTCGATGCTGACGGCAAAGAAGATGCCAATGGTACTGTCATTGGCAACGGCGATCAGGAGTTTGTATTCACTGGCAAGCAACAACTCAAAAAAGGTACATACACGCTGAAAGGATGGATCTATATCGCAGCAGGAGCAGAACTGACCTTCGAACCGGGAAGTGTCATCAAGGGTGACAAGACCACCAAGGCAACGCTTATTGCTGAGCGTGGCGGTAAAATCATTGCACAGGGTTCGGCAACCGAACCGATCGTCTTTACTTCTGCTGCGGCTGCCGGACAGCGTCGCCCCGGTGACTGGGGGGGAATCATCCTCTGCGGTAAAGCGCGCAACAACCAAACGGAGATGCAGATTGAAGGTGGACCACGCACCAAGCACGGCGGCAATGACGATGCCGACAACTCAGGTGTTTTGAGCTATGTTCGTATCGAGTTTGCTGGATATCCCTTCAAGGCTGACCAGGAAATCAACGGTCTGACTTTGGGTAGCGTAGGTTCTGCCACCAAGATCGACCACGTACAGGTTTCATTCTCCAACGACGACTCGTTTGAATGGTTCGGTGGTGCGGTCAACTGCAAATACCTCATTGCCTACAAAGGATGGGACGATGACTTCGATACCGACAACGGCTTCTCTGGTAAGGTGCAGTTCGGTCTTGCCGTACGCGACCCGAAGATTGCCGACCAGAGCCAGAGCAACGGTTTCGAAAGCGACAACTGTTCTGATGGTTCTCAGCTTTCTCCTTACACCACTGCCACCTTCTCCAACATCACCTTCGTTGGTCCAAAATCGGCTTCTGACTTTGTCAACGACAAGAGCTATATCACTGCTGGCAACTATTTTCCCAACAACGGTTCGGGTCTCGGACGTTTCCAGGCTGCCATGCAGATTCGCCGTTCGTCACGTCTAAACTGTGTCAATTCGCTGGTTATGGACTGGCCTATCGGTCTGATTGTTGATGGTGAAAAGGGCAATACTCCTGAAGAAGCAAGCAAGGGAACACTGCATCTGCAAAACATACTGATGGCTAATCTTGACATCATCGGTTCGGATGCCAACAAGAGCTACGAGGATAAGGAATACGACTTCGCCAACAAAACGGTAAAGGCTGACAGCAAACAGTCATACTCTCACACCTTCTTCGCTGCTCAGCCTGGCAACAAGGCACTGGCAGACAAGACTTCATTGAAACTAACTGACACCAAAGGCGTTGGCGTAGCGATCATTCCCCAGAGTGGCAGTGCTGTGTTTGGCGCACAGAACTTCAAGGGTCTCGACAGCTGGTTTACTTCTGTCAACTACGTTGGAGCATTCAATGCCAACGACAACTGGCTCGATGGTTGGACAAACTTCGACCCTCAGAATGCCAAGTATTAATCCCAACCGACTGATTAGGGTAAAACCTTACATACATACGTTTCTTACATACGTTCTCTCGTTTAGAGGCACGACCTGTCAAACAGGTATCGTGCCTCTTTTTTATCCACATTACGACACATACTATTACCAACTTACCGATTGAACATGAAACACATTTGCAACCCAGTTGCAGAAAATAGCAGTTGATACTTATATCATACTTCGATATTAAGACGTTTCATTAATTTTGCACGGAATAAAAAAAAGAAAACCTGAAAAAATATGAAAGACAATATCAAACGACTGGCAATAGTGATAGCCGCAACACTGGTGGCTGTAGGTGGATTTACACTACTGTCACACGGTGACGACGATCACCACGATGCACATGCAGGACATAGTCAGGCAGAAGACGAACACCACGATGAAGAACAAGATTTCAAAAACATACCTCTAACAGCTAAACAGATTGCTACTATAGACTTAAAAACTGACTCTGTGCAACACCGTGAACTCGATGCTACCATCCGCGTCAACGGGTCGATAGTTTTGCGCCCACAGTCGATGGGTAATGTTGCCTCACTAATGGGTGGCGTGGTAAAGAACATCCTCGTGAAAAACGGACAACACGTGACAAAAGGTCAGGTGGTGGCAACCATAGAAAATACTGATGTGGTGACACTACAACGCGAATACTATGCTGCCTACAAAGAATGTGAAATGGCACAAATAGAAAAGCAACGCCAAGAAACACTGGCACAGCAGGGGGCTGGTGTGCAGAAGAACCGCCAACAGGCTGAACGCAACTATCAAGTGGCGCACGCCACCATGATAGGTATTGGTCGCCAACTGCAACAAATGGGCATCAGTACCCATGCCGTAGGACGAGGACAGTTTACCACAACATTCCCTCTGCGTGCTCCCATCAGCGGAACAGTATGTCAACTCAATGCACCACTGGGCAGCTATGCTGATATGCAAACACCACTGATGACAATCCGCAATAATGATCAAGTGGAGTGCGACCTGAACGTCTTTGAGAAAGACCTGCAGAAAGTGAATAAAGGAGACCGCGTATTGCTGGCTCTCACCAACCAACCCGGCATAGAAGTCAGCGGACAGGTTTATGGCATCAACGACTATTTCAACGATGGTACAAAGAGTGTTGCCGTACATGTGAAACTGGACGGTAACGCCAAAGCACGACTGATAGACGGTATGTTTGTCACAGGACGCATTGCCACTGGCAGACAGCGTTGCAAAGCACTGCCCTCAAAAGCCATTGTCAATACCGATGGTAAAACCTACATCTTTGCACTCGACAAAAAAGGAAAAAACGGGGACTGTGTGTTCTCACGACATGAGGTGACAACCGGAGTGACCGATTCTGGATATACCGAGGTGGAACTCTGTAAACACATACAAGACGGACAGCAAATCGTAACAGAAAACGTGTTCTATCTGGCTTCGCTCATCGGTGAACACGGTGAACACAACCATTAATATAGCTAATACCTCTCTATGTTTCAGAAACTGATAGATTTTTCCGTCACACACAAACTGACGATAGGCATTCTGACCCTTGCCATGGCGGTATGGGGTATCGTATCATTGGTGCATCTTCCCTTCGATGCCACACCGGATATTACTGACAATCAAGTACAGGTCATCACCCAAGCTCCTGCACTGGGCGCACAAGAGGTGGAACAATACATCACCACTCCGATAGAAATGGCATTAGCCAATATCCCGCGACTGGAAGAAAGACGCAGTATCTCACGTAGCGGACTATCGGTCATCACACTTGTGTTTGACGATGCTGCCGACATCTACTGGGCTCGCTCACAGGTGAGCCAAGTACTGATGGACGTGACCAAGGAACTGCCTGCCAATACAGATACCGAGATGGGACCTATTGCCACCGGACTGGGCGAAATATACCACTATACCATAAGAGCCAAAGAGGGCTATGAAGACAAATACACGCTGACGCAATTGCGCACCATGCAAGACTGGATAGTACGCAAACAACTGTCGGGTACACCTGGTGTGGCTGAGGTGAGCGGATGGGGAGGATTTGTCAAACAGTATGAAGTGGCTATCGAAACCAACCGACTGACTGCCTACGGACTGACTGTGGGCGATGTCTTTGAAGCACTGCAAAAGAACAATGCCAATACGGGCGGCAGCTATATCGAACAGGACGCTAACCAATACTACATCCGCGGATTGGGTGTGCTGACCTCTGCTGACGATCTGCGCCAAGTGGCTGTCAAGACTGTTGATGGCAACGTAGTGAGCGTGGGTAATGTGGCTACCATACAGATGGGACATGCAACACGTTTCGGAGCAGTAACACGCAACGGTAATGGTGAAGCGGTGGCAGGTATTGCCATCATGCTGAAAGGTGAAAACTTCCAAGAAGTGAGCCAACGCGTAAAGGATCGCATCAGCCAGATACAGAAATCACTACCGGAAGGTGTGGTCATCGAACCATTCATAGACCGTACCAATCTGGTGAACCGCGTGGAACATACCATTGCACGCAACCTCATCGAAGGCGGACTCATCGTCATCTTCGTGCTGATACTCTTTCTCGGCAACTGGCGGGCAGGCATCGTTGTGGCAAGTGTTATCCCACTGAGTATGCTCTTTGCTTTCGGCATGATGAAGACATTCGGCATTGACGGTAACCTGATGAGTTTGGGAGCCATAGACTTTGGTATGATAGTCGATTCGGCGGTAATCATCATCGAAGCGGTGGTGACCCATATCAACAGTAGTGCCGACAAATACCCTACCCTACGGCTGACACGTCAGGAGATGGACAACGAGGTGCATTTCTCGGCATCACGCATCAGGCAGAGTGCTGCCTTCGGCGAAATCATCATCATGATTGTCTATATCCCATTGATGACACTCATAGGAATTGAAGGAAAAATGTTCCGCCCCATGGCATTGACAGTATTCTTTGCCATAGTCGGCGCCTTTATCCTTTCATTGACCTATGTGCCGATGGCAAGTTGCACATTCCTCAGCAGAAAGGTACATACCCAAGAAACGGTTTCCGACAGGATGCTTGCCAAACTGCAAGAATGGTATCGACCGATATTGGAATGGACGCTGCAACGTCGCAAAGATGTCATTACCATTGCCGTTGCACTGTTCTGCGTCAGCGGTATAGGCTTCAAGTTTTTGGGCGGTGAATTCATCCCAAGTCTGGAAGAAGGCGACTTTGCCATCGAGATGAGTATGGCACAAGGCACGTCGCTCTCACAAATGGTGGAGAGTTGCAGCAAAGCAGAACAACTCCTGAAAGCCAAATATCCTGAAGTAAAACAGGTGGTGAGTCGTATCGGCAGTGCCGAGATTCCTACAGACCCGATGCCGGTGGAACGTGCTGACATCATGGTGGCACTGAAGCCAAAAGCCGAATGGACTTCGGCAAAGACTACCGACCAACTCATGGCGATGATGTCGGAAACACTAAAGAACATTCCCGGTCTTGAAGCCGAACTGACCCAACCCATACAAATGCGAAACAATGAATTGCTGACGGGTATCAAACAGGATGTAGCCATCAAAGTGTTTGGCGAAGACCTCAACGTATTGCAACAGCAAGCTGCTAAGATTGCAGGACTGGTGCGCAACGTAAGAGGTGTCAGCGGCGTACAGGTGGAACAGGTTTCTGGACTCCCGCAAATACAAGTGCGCTACAACCACAACCGCATGGCTGCCTATGGTGTCAGCGTAGATGATGTGAACCGCATACTTGAAACAACATTTGCAGGCGCCACAGCAGGTGCTATCTATGAAGGCGAGAAGAAATTTGACGTGGTGGTACGACTCGACAATCGCAACCGCACGGTTGAAGAACTTCGACAGTTGGCAATTCCCGTTGGCGAGGGCATTACGGTGCCTTTAGAACAATTGGCAGATATTGTCAATGAGCCTGCTCCGTCACAGGTTTCCCACGAGAATGGCGAGCGCCGCATTTACGTCGGTTTCAATATCAAGGGACGCGACATGCAGTCAACCGTGGAGGAGATAGAAACGCTGATGAACGAAAAGGTGCAACTGCCCGAAGGCTATTATTACACCTATGGCGGTGAATTCCAGAATATGCAGAGTGCTATCAACAGACTGAGCATTGTAGTGCCTATCGCGCTACTGATCATTCTGCTGTTGCTCTATGCCACGGTGAAGAACCTGCGCGAATCACTCTTTGTATTCTCTGCCATCCCATTGGCTTCCATCGGTGGCGTATGGGCTTTATGGCTCAGAGGTATGCCCTTCTCCATATCGGCAGGTGTTGGTTTTATTGCCCTCTTCGGTGTGGCTGTGCTCAACGGTATTGTACTGGTGGGACAGATGAACCAAATGCAACGTGAAGGCATAGCGGACATCAACCAACGCATCACACAGAGTTGTATGATTCGCTTGCGCCCTGTTCTGATGACTGCCCTTGTGGCGTCAATGGGTTTCCTGCCTATGGCAATCTCTACAGGCGATGGCGCAGAAGTGCAACGCCCGTTGGCAACAGTAGTGATCGGTGGACTCATCACTTCCACCCTGCTCACACTTCTGGTATTGCCTGCGATTTACCGCACCTTTAAAAAAGAATAAATCACACATCTTATATATATTAAAGAGTAAGACACTATGCGACACATCATCCTCACAATAATGGGTACGATAATAAGTGGTGCTGCCATGGCACAAATGCGCCACCTGTCACTTCAAACATGTATTGACATGGCGATGAAGCAGAGCCCGACAATACGTATGGCAAACAAACAAGTGGAACGGGCGCAGGCATTGCAAGGCACGGCATGGGACTTGGAAAAGACAGAGCTGTCGCTTTCGCAAGACCCTACATCGGGAGGTAGTCCTGACAACGCACTGTCGGTAACGCAGAGTTTCGACTTTCCCACAGTATATATTGCCCGACGTCAACAGTTAAAAGCTGAGACACAAGCCGAAAGGAGCAGACTGGAGATGGAACAAAAAAACGTGGAGGCTGCTGTGGCTTCTGCCTATTTCCAACTGGTTTATCAGGAACAATGCCTTCGTAACCTAAGAAGACAAGACAGCATCATGACACGCTACCGTACCGTGGTGCGCCAACGTATGGAGGCTGGAGAGACAGGCAGACGTGAACTCATCAATGCAGAACGCTTACAGCGCGAAAACCAACTCGACATCGTAAAAGCTGAAAATGAGGCTGAGAATGCTCGATTGCAACTGATGCAGGTGATTGGCACCGATGAACCCATCACTGCCGCAGACGAACTGTTAACTCCCATAGAATTCGTCCTACCGGCCTATAACTATCAACAAACTCCAGAAGGACGCTTCTCCAACGACAAACTGCAAGCTGCTGAACGCCAGGTGAAGGTAGAAAAAAGCGGTTATGCCCCTTCCCTCTCACTCTCACTACGCAATCAGATGGTTATCTCTTCATGGAATCCCTACAACGAAGACCGTAGCAGATATGACGGTGGAAACTTCATGGGCTTTGAGGTTGGTGTAGGCATTCCCTTGTTTTATGGCGCTACCAAAGCACGCGTCAAGGCTGCTAAAGCTGAGCGCGAACAATTGCAAATACAGATTCAACAGGAAGCACAACAACGTGAATCTCAATACAACGCACTATTGAGCCGTTGCAATGCTGCACGCCAACGAGTGGAATACTACGCGGAAAACGGTTGTCAATGGAACGATGAGATGGTAAGACTTGCCACAGCTGAATACGAACAAGGCGAAATCGGATATGTAGAATATGTAGGCATACTGAAAGATGAAATCGATGTCTATCAGAAACGCGCAGAAGCCATCAATGAATACAACCAAACCGTCATAGAACTACAGCGTCTGTGCGGTTCTAAATGATATTTACCACATCTATTCTTCATAGACAAACATCCTTTGTCCATAGACGAACCAGTATCCTTGCCCCCCATGATCCAAGAACAAATCAGGGAGTAAGGATACAAAAATATTATAAAAAGAGGTTTTTTGTTTTGGTCTTTCGAAAAAAATACTATACCTTTGCAAAATACACCAAACCAAAAAAACCTATGAGACAGCTGAAGATCAACACATCCATCACCAACCGAGAGAGCGAATCTCTCGAGAAGTACTTGCAGGAAATCGGTAAAGAAGAACTGCTAACAGTAGATGAGGAAGTGGAATTGGCACAGCGTATTCAGAAAGGCGACAAGCGCGCTTTGGAGAAACTGACAAGGGCCAATTTACGTTTCGTTGTTTCAGTAGCCAAGCAATATCAGAACAGAGGACTATCATTGCCCGACCTCATCGACGAGGGCAATATAGGACTCATCAAGGCTGCTGAAAAATTTGACGAGACACGAGGCTTTAAGTTTATATCTTATGCCGTTTGGTGGATCAGACAAAGTATCCTGCAAGCCATTGCAGAACAGAGCCGATTGGTCAGAATGCCACTCAATCAACAAAGTGCGTTGAGCAGAGTGACCCATGAGGCTAATAAGTTTGAACAAGAACACGAGCGGAAACCATCGTCGGAAGAACTGATGCAGCTTGTTGATTTGCCGCAGGATAAAATTGACGAAGCGCTCAATGCTCACACATGCCATGTATCGATGGATGCTCCATTTGCCGATGGTGAAGACAGTAGCCTCATCGACGTGATGGAAGATACCAACTCACCGATGGCTGACCGAGAACTCGTAAGAGAATCGCTGCGAGCAGAAATAGAGAATGCGCTGAAAACACTCTCCAACAAAGAGCGCTCTGTAATAGAAGCCCTCTACGGTATCAACTCACCAGAGATGACCATGGAAGAGGTGGGTGAAAAATACGGTCTGTCCCGCGAACGTGTCAGACAGATTAAGGAGAAAGCCATTAGGAGGCTACGTAATAATACGAACAACACGATGTTAAAATCATATTTAGGACAATGAAAACAATGACAAAAGCAATATTATTGCTTCTCATGGCGCTAACCATGCCAATGGTAGTCAACGCCAAAAACATAAAGACTCCGAAAGTCTATATCTTTGGATTTTCAGCTTCTTTCCAAGATTCCACCATCTACATGACCGATGTGCAGGAAATCACCAACGTCTGGATAGAAAGCAAAACAAAATTTCTGTTGGGCAGAGAACACTACTCACGCCAACTCAACGAATACCTCACAGCACAACAACACCCCAATAGGGTTTGCTTGGTAATATTTGCACTCAAAAGAGAAGATGCAGAGAAGAAATATCTCAAAATGAGAAAACAATACACGTCGAAGTCGAAACGCAAATACGATATGAAGTATCTCAATACCAACGACTTCAAATTCTCTACAGTCAATCTTGACATAGAAGAAGAACCAAAGAAATAAACGCAGAAAAGATAGTAAACAGTGTTTCGGTCTGCCGCTGGCATCAGCAATGGTGCGAGAGGAAAGTCCGGGCAGCATAGGACGTCCCACTTCCGAAAACAGAAGCAGTTGGCGACAGCTGGATATGGAAGAAGAGAATGACCGCCCGCAAGGGTAAGGGTGAGAAGGTGGTGTAAGAGACCACCAGCCGACGGGTGATCGTCGGGCTGTTCCATCTGGGAGCTGCAAGTTCACGTAAACCATCGTCTGAGGGTTGTCCGCCCGAGTAACAACGATGGAGGGTAGAATGCTAGAGACGTAGGGTGACCTGCGTAGTAGATAAATGGCAGACGCCTTGCCTTAGCAAGGAACAGAACCCGGCTTACAGAAACACTGTTTACTCTTTTTTTTATATTCTTTACTTTCCTTATCTTCCTACAACATGCGCTACAACTCCTACAGTACATGGATACGGCAACAGTTTCCATTTCGCGTACAGAAGATTTCCGTTGATGCTGGTTTCTCTTGTCCCAACCGAGATGGACACATCAGTACAGGAGGGTGTATCTTCTGCGACAACCGTACCTTCAATCCATCATACTGTAATCCTGAGAAATCCATCACTACACAACTGGAAGAGGGAAAACAGTTTTTCAGTCATAAATATCCGGATATGAAATATCTGGCATATTTTCAAGCGTACTCCAACACTTATGCAGATATAGACACACTGAAACGCCGCTACGAGGAAGCTCTTGACGTAGAAAACGTGGTAGGACTGGTCATCGGCACACGCCCAGACTGCATAGACGCAACAACACTCAACTATCTGGAACAACTGAACCAACAGACCTTTCTCATCGTGGAATACGGCATCGAGTCTGCCAACAACACCACGCTGCAACTCATCAACCGCGGACATACTTTTGAGACATCATGTCAAGCAATCAAAGCAACTCATGACAGAGACATACTTACTGGTGGGCACGTCATATTGGGACTTCCTGGTGAAGATGAGACAGAAAGCATGCGCCAAGCCGATTTGATATCTGCCCTACCACTCGACTTATTAAAAATCCATCAATTGCAAATCATTAAAGGCACACCATTGGCACGCCTATACCAACAAAATCCTTTTCCGCTCTATACCGTTGATGAATACATCCGTTTGGTTACAGCCTATTTGGAAAGACTAAGACCTGACATCGTGGTAGAGCGTTTCGTGTCACAATCGCCAAAAGAGATGAAGATTGCCCCACAATGGGGATTGAAAAACCATGAGTTTACCGACCGCCTTCTAAACTATATGACGAGGACAAATGCCCAACAAGGCCGGCTCTATCATGCACTCGGATATCAATAAGGTTTTATGACTGGCAATAGTCTTATGAACAATTGGGGATTAATAGCAATCATTATATGATGGTATCAGCCCCGTTTTTGAAGCACCCAACGCTGAGTATATATTTACACCACATTATCTTACACCCATTACAGTATTACAGTATTACAGTTTTCAAAAAGCACACTAGTGTCCACTAAATAAATTTAAGACTTAATTCTCTTACAGTTTGTAACTTCTCGGCAGGTTCGCTTTTGCCGAGCAAATCTACGAGAGGGGTTCTGTCCAACAATGAGACAGATAAAATTCTT
>NZ_NPJE01000031.1:0-114939 GCF_002251205.1 Prevotella sp. P3-92
CAACTTCAATCCCGTTATCGCAAGATACTATATGCGACTCGTAGAACGTGGAAAGAAGAAGCAGGTTGCACTGAATAATGTAAAGAACAAACTCATACGTTTGGTCACTGCTATGGTCCGAAATCGCAAAATTTTCTCACCAGAATATAAAATATCAGCATAAATTAAAAATAATGGTCAAAATATTTGGATTTTAACATAGAAAGCGGATCCACGGAGCACACAGAGTACATGGAAAGATTCTGGTTAAAGATTTTTCTTAAGATTTTCGTAGGATGATAAAGACCACTCCCTCAGACTTCAGACTTCAGACTGCATTTTCGTTAAAGATTATATTTTAGTTGCCTGCCGGCAAGAAATCTTGGAGGAAATCTTCATGTAAAATCTAAGGACCTAAACGGTCCAGAAATCTATTTAAGATTGCTATCTTCCTAAAATATTTCTTGCCGTAGGCAACATCTTAAACAAGATTTCCCCCAAAGATTTCTTGCGAAGCAACCCCATAAAAAATCGTTTCCAGAAACTGTCAACTGTCAACTGTCAACTGTAACGCTTGTGAATGATGATATTGACTACGGATAGTTTTGGAATGACATTGATCTGTATTCATGACATAGCTGCTGACTGCAACTCCGGAAAGCTGAACGGGTATGCTCCGGAATATGCAAACAAGTGAAACAGTATCTGTTCCCCTGTTTCATCCCCCTGTTTCATGGTTGCCTCATAAGTAAGTCATAACTAACTCCGCACTAAGTCCCAAAATTGGCGGACAATGATTGGAGGTACAAGGAACAGAAAGGGAGAATACCAATGATGTGGAAATGAATTGTATGATTGGAATTGCAGTCTAAAGCGTTACAGTTGACAGTTGACAGTTTGGGAAAAGCAAAAAATCATCCAAGCGTTACAATATAACAGTATAACAGTTTCCATAAACCATATTTTTGCGATGGGCTCCGAAAATGTCACACGGATTACATGGATGACACGGATTTTTATTTGCAAGTTCCCTCCCTTTTTAATATCACACAGATATTCTGGAGCAGCGAAGACAGAGTGAAAGCTCGGTTTTACTCTGTTGAGTCGCGTCAGAATAAGCCAAAGGCAAATCACAGAAATTTATTATCCACGGAACACACGGAGAACACGGAAAAGATTAAAGTTAAAGAAACGCTCTGAGGAAGGTGTTCGAGTGCATTTTCGTCTTTGATTTATTTGCTGTGTTATGCGCTTGGCTTATATTGTCAGGAGAGAATTATAAAAAAAACTATGCGAACACGAGATTAAAATATCTGTAATAAAGTTAAATAATATTAAATATTGAATCAAAACTGCCAAAACTCTTGCATTTCGGGGGTGTCATGTTGTATCTTTGTGTTTCAAGCCGAGGATGATTTCCAAAACAAGAAAGAAACCTTTAAACCAAAAAAATCAAATAAATAATTTAACAACTAAAAAGCTGCTTATGTTTACAAAACAAGTAATTCAACACGCCATCTGGTCCCGACAGAAAGACCACGGTTTCCCGATCGCTTCTCGTTCGGTTCCCGTTAACTTCTCGTTAGGTCCTCGTTCGTCTCTCGTTCGTCTCTCGTTCGTTATTCGTTAGTCTATCGAAGACCGATCGAGAACCGAACGAGGAACAAGCGAAAAACGAACGAAAGAGCAACGAATGTCGGTCGAGAAACTATCGAAAACTCGACGAGAAGCCATCGTCATGGCTGGCTCATGGCTGGCAAAGTACCCTTAAGCAACCACAAACCAGAAAAATGCCTTTTGCCTCAAACCTGCCGAGGTGGAATCCTGCACTTCCTTTCCCACACTGAGCATTTTCTCGGCGAATAAAACCATTTCGTCCATCCCGACGGATCCTATGCTCCAACCATGCCGAAACTCCCTCCACGGGCTTATAACGCCTTGTTGTTCCCCAAATAACCGACGGAGAGAATCCAGAGTCCACCCCAAAACACCCTACCATAAGCCCAACAGCCCATCTTTATAGGCTCAACCACAGGTCAAACCATAAAAATCATGTAAAGCCTTACAAGAACCCTCAATATTATCATTTTGTGCAATGTGGGTATTGTAACTTTACAAATGAAGCATAATACAAGTTCGATATATTTACAGAACGATGGATTTTGGCATCAATTCAATCCATTATTTCACGGAAGCCCTCTTTTGTCCAACTCCTCTTTGATGAAGGCATCATATCATGTCTGGATGATGTCGAAATCACAGAAATCACGGAAATCTTTTATCCACGGATCACACGGAGAACACGGATTTTTTTATGTCGCACAGAAATCACGGAAATCACAGAAAAAGATTTTGTTTAAAGATTATTTTCAAGATTTTTATTTAGATTTACCTTTAGCTTATTTTTGTCACGACTCGGCATAGTGAAAGCTTGCTTTCACTCTACTCTCGCTGCTCCAAAAATTCGAGCCTGTAAGGCGATCCATAATAAATTCGTCCCCAAAAGCGAGGTGCTCGAGCGCATTTTCAGTTAGGATTTTCGTTAAAGATTATATTTTTAGTTGCCTTTCGGCAAGATGTTTTGGAGTAGCGAAGACAGAGTGAGAGACGCGGCTTTCACTATGCTGAGTCACGACAAAACAAACCATAGGTAAATCTTGGAGGAAATCTTCATGTAAAATCTAAGGACCTAAACGGTCCAGAAATCTATATTTAGTTTTAATCCGACAACCCTAAAATATTTCTTGCCGTAGGCATCATCTTAGACAGGATTTCCACAAAAGATTTCTAGCCTTCAGGCTACCCAAAAAAGTCCACGTAACACACGGAGAACACAGAGAAAGATTTTCGTAGGATGATAAAGACCACTCCCTCAGACTTCATTTTTGTGTTACAGTTGACAGTTTTTGAAAAGCAAAACTGGTGCGTTTAGACCTCCTGAATCATTCTTCGACGAAGGACTGACCAAATGAAAATGAAGATGAATATAAATTTTTCTGTCAACATCTTCGTAACTCTCATTATATTTTTATATATTTCCATGGAAAAATCTGAAACAGGGGAATTACTCCCCAAAACATAAAAAGCAAAAAAACGTGCATCAGTCTTGATGCCATCGACATGTCCCTGTGATATTTTATGTTCAGCGTCTGCTCCATGATGCTCATGGGATGCGACAGCCTTTTCGACTACCATCCATATGATACGCGCTTCGACGGAGAGACAAATATTAACAAGGGGAATATCTCCAGAATAGAGGACGCTGAAGGAGAACTTCATACCCTGGAGCTGTTATATGAAAGGCGGCTGGATGCTGGAGCCATTGTCTTGTGGACTGTATTTCAACACAGTGTTCGGGTCGGAGTTCTGGGACCGCGAGCCCGAACGCTATCCCGACAACTATTATCCACTGTTGAAGACTAAGGTGCGCACCAACATTTTCATTGGCCAGCGCATGACGAAAATTATCCCTGCCAACCGCCGCAAGTTCCTAAAAAGCATCACGCTGTTTTATGAGATTAGTTCGTGCGACCTCTACATCCGTTCAGCATTCATGGACAGCAAGGTTTCGCTGGGCGACATCCTTTGACTGTCGATAGGAATGAAGTTGCAGATGCTGTGAATAAATAATCTCCACAACAGATTATTCTTTACGACGTAGAACGAACACACCACAAGCGTAATTGAGTGGAGTGTGATTAAAACGAGTTGACGAGTTGAAACTTGTCAACTCGTCAACGAAAAAAATTAATATACGCTGTATGTGCAATACTGGGTGAGGAACGGCTTGCTGTTGCGACCTCCAGTAGTGTTGGTAAAAACCTGTATCAAATCGTATGTGGCACGCGAACACTTTAATGTTGCCTTCTTCGACTTGTTGGAAGTGCAATAGAACCAATAGTCGATATTGACATTGGAAGGCACATTGAAATTGGGTCCGAGGTCGATTTCTTCTATATATGCACTATTAAACATACTGCCGATACTTGTTACATTGTCAGCGCTCCATCCCGAGATGTTTATCTTCTTTGCATTTCCACAATTAGCGAATGTGCTGCTAAGGTTCTGAACTGACGTAGTATTCCAGCCGGAAAGGTTGATGGAAGTGGCAGTGCATCCCTTGAATGCGCTGTCCATTGTGGTGGCAGAAGAGAAGTCGGCATCTACACATGTGAACTCACCGTTGCCGCCTACACCAGCGAACGCATTCTTCATATAGATGATATTCGACGTATTGCTCTTGCCGAACACAACAGTCTGAAGACTCTTGCAATTGCTGAATATAGAGGTGAAATCATTGGCATTATGGAAGTCAAACGAAGACATGTCCACCTTCGGCAACAGATAGCAGTTGGTAAACATCTCCTTAACTCCCGTTTCCTCCAACGATGTCTTGCTACAATTCATTTTCACATCGGTGAGCTTCTGACAATTCCAGAACATACGGTTGAAGGTTCTAACCTTATCAGTGTTCCACGAACTGATATCCACAGACTTGAGCGAATAGCAACGGTCAAACAGGCTGTTCATCGAGGTGACGTTGGACGTGTTCAACCCCTTCACGTTTACAGACTCCAGACTCTCACATAGAGTAAAGATTCCGGACATATTGGTCACGTTTGAAGTGTTGAGCGGAGTGAGGTCCACGCTCTTCAGCTTTCTGCATTGATTGAACATGCCTGCCATGTTGGTGCAGAGCGAGATGTCAAGTCCCGAGAGGTCAACCTCCTCCAAGCCAGAGCAATTAGCGAACATGGCAGAGCAAGTGTTGCGGGTGCTTACGATTGCTCCGGGAGTGGAGACGGTGATGGTGGCCTTGGCGGCATCCCATTCCATGTAAACATTATGCTGCAAATTTTTATCATTGCCTGCTATCCTCTTGACATTGACGGGGAGACTACTTCCTTTATACCCATTATATTTGTCGCTATGGCCTATGATGTTCACCTTCTTTACGTCGGCAATCACTCCTCCGTTAGCTTTTACGAGACTCTCTATATTATTTTTGAATCCTCCGTTGGCTTGTATCAGCTCTCCGGCATAAGTCTCCGACTTCTGGTTAAGCTTGAATGTAAACTTCTTGCTGATGTTGGTGGTTGGGGTTAAGGTGACGTTAGCACTCTTGTCCGAGCCGTTATAGTTGGCATATACGAAGAGTATTAGTTTCCCATCCTCCTTGGAGAAATCGTATATCCATCCCTGCTCGCCGAAGCACACGTCAAAGTCGCAGTTGGCTTCAATGGGTATTTCCACCCTTCCTCCGGCTGCTGGAGCTTCCACCAGAGTCTGCTTAACGTTAATGTATGGTTCATTCTGAACGTCTGGAGAACTTGGGACATCGCCCTGAGCATAGTCAATGACAGACTCTGAGTCGAAGTCGGAGATCCAGTCGGAATCCGTTGCGCCGCCGCTTGTCATCCAATTTGAAATCTTCGGGAACACCTTGTTAATCTTATATCCCTCAATGGTATGAGGCATATAGCCTTCCACCCTGAACGCCCATACGAGTCCTCCATTGTGGAAACTGCTATCGTCAGTGTTTGATGCGAATCGGGTTACTGCAGTGTTCTTCTCGTGTATCTCCACCATGTTCTGTGTGTTATAGATGAAGAAGTTGAGGTCTTTGTCCCTAATGTTCAACTGTGGATTGCCGTCTAACGGTCGTGTGAGTATGATGGTGACATAAGGCAAGCTTTCCTGTGATATCTTTGGCAGATTAACATTGAAATAGCCGTTGCCTTTCTTTAGGTTCTGTGCTCCGTTCACTCGGAAAACAGGAGTGCCGCTGGCATCAGATTCCGATACGTTCTCCACCGAAAGGCGCGTATCCGACGAGAGCCAGTTCACTTCGAGTCCGTCCACATCCACACCCTTTACCTCAACTCCAGGCACAAACGGCAGTTGGCCGCCTATGGCACGTATCTGAAGAGTGATTTCCAGGGTCTCCGAAGTATCGGACTTTCCATACTGTTTTCTGTAGCCAAGCACGAAGTCGTTCATATCGTAGTCGCCCATTTCTGGATACATGTCCTCAAAGAGCACTGTGCCATACACCGAGTTGTTGGGTGAGAACACCACGGTCTTGTCGCTTCCCAACGGCGTCAGCGCCTCTGACGCGTCAGTAATCTCGTCCGATATGTTGGCGGCACGAGTGAGAACCTGCTTTTTACCGATGTCAATGGTGCGCACCACTGTCTTGCCATCCTTGTCGAGGTAGGCAAGATATAGGTTTTCAAACGTTTTGAGTGTAGTGAGAGATACTGTTTCCAGTTTATCAGCCTCAAGCATTGTGGTACACATTAGTTTCTCTAAGTTCTCGTCCTCATATATATACGCACGAGTCGTTACATTGCTTATAAGCTGTATATCCACGTCTTGCGACATGTTCCAGTCAAAATCCAAAGGAACTTCAATTGAATCATTACCTTCAGTATTCATGCCAGGGTGAAGATTGGCTTCAACACAAGCACCGAGTGTTGTAAAGGCGATTGAAACGCCAGCCAACCTTAAGATTTTACAAAAATCTGGTTTAATGTTCATGACTTAAAAAAAATTGCGCGGTTAGTATTCATTCTCAATTTGGCGCAAAAATAAAAAAAAATATTGAATTGTCCAAGGAATTAGACAAATATATTTAATAATATCCTAAAAATATTCACTTTTCAAGTAGAAAGTGATGTCACAGGAACAGGTCCATGCCATCAATCCCAGGCGTTACAGTTTGACAGTTGACAGTTTCGATAAAGCAAAACTATGGATTATCGTTTTAGCCTCAAATATACCTATATAAATGGAATAAAAGGTGGAAATAGTTTGTGGATTGAAGAAAAATGTGTAATTTTGGAGGCGAAAACCTTACTATGATATAGAAGGAAAATGGGGTTAAACGAAACCACATTGGATTATCAACAATTTAAATATAGATTATGTACATATTATTATTTGTAGCTTTTGCCGTTTTTATCACCATCAGCTGGATGATGAAAGATGTATGATAGGTGAAGCCTCTTAAGGTTGCACACGGATGTTTTAGTCGCACGGATTTTACTTTTGTCCTTACAGGACGATTGTAAAATGTTTTGTTGTGTCCGCAGGACGTCGCCCTGGGCTAAGGAAGCCGTTGGGCTTCCAGCCCGGGGCTGCTTGTTCCGTGATTCCGTGTCGTCCGTGTGCTCCGTGGATTTTTTTTGGTAGCCTGAAGGCTAGATGTTTTGGAGTAGCGAAGACAGAGTGAGAGTTCCATTTCATGGCACCTTTTCTCGCCATGGCAGAATTAAAGCGAGCTTTATTCTGCTCATCTGGCTTAACGAAAACGTTCGCTTTCACTATGCTGAGTCACGACAAAACAAACCATAGGTAAATCTTTGGAGGAAATCTTTTTTAAGATGTTGCTTCGCAAGAAATAATCTGTAATTCAGGGAGGCAGTAAACGAATCCTTAACAAAAATCTCAACTTAAAATGCGCTCGAGTTCCTCGCTTTTGGGGAGGGTTTTATTATGGATCGCATCAGAGATGCTCGAAATCTTAACAAAAATCTTTCTCCGTGTACTCCGTGTGCTCCGTGGATTTTTTGAGTTGCCTACGGCAAGATATTAAAAGACCCGTGTCGTCCGTGTGACATTTTCCGTGTGCTATTGGCGGAGAGAACCGCATACGAGTCCTCTTCCGTGTGTACCCACATAGACGCGGCCGTATTCTTGCATGTCTCCGCAAATGTGGAGGACAAGACCATACTGGTGGTTGTCATCGTTGATGCGCACCCAGTTGTTGCCAGAGTCGTCAGAACGGAAGAAACCATAGACGCCATCTACTACACCTATTATATATAGGGCGGGATAGCCATCTTCTATGCGTGACTTGCCAAAACCGAAAGCATAGAGGGTGCTGACATGAGGCATGGCACCCACGGCCTGTAGGTCAGCGTTGAGATGATACAGTCCATCGTAGGCGGCAAGCCATAGGTCACCTTCGCGGTCGGGCATGGCGTATATGCGATCTTGACCGCCCCGATTGTCGCCCCGTTTTTTCTTTTCGGTGGTTCGCAATGTGATGTTGAGCGGTTTTGAAGTGAAGGTTCTACCCGCATCTATACTGGTATAGAGTGTTTTGTTGATCACATCGACAGCATAGAAGCGTTGTGGATTTACTTTGTCGGCGATGACTTTGATGTTTTTGGGGAGACCTTGACATGTGTTCCACGATTCCCCTTTGTCGGTAGTGAATGAGGGTAGGGCACCGCGTGGCGTCCATATCCATACCGAGGCATCGGCATTGACAGCGATGTGTCCGCTCTCCGCTTTTTCTACAGGAGCATTTGCGCATGGCTTCCATGTGCGTCCGCCATCTTCAGAATACGAGATAGGTGGAATGTCGAATAGATGGTTGAAGATGACACCCACGCGCACCATGACGTCAGGTTTGTTCCATGCGCCAGTTACTCCGTCGGTATTGCCGAAATATGGAGCGTAGTGCATGCCCTCCGGTACTGGTTTGGTGATGTCGAAATGCGTATATCCGCCGTAGTCTCCCACACCGCTTACTATGCTTGCTCCCGTTGGGGGAGCATAGAGTTCGAGGGGTACAGTTTCCTCAACTCCCTTAGTGGCAAT
This sequence comes from Prevotella sp. P3-92, assembly GCF_002251205.1. Lineage (NCBI taxonomy): Bacteria > Pseudomonadati > Bacteroidota > Bacteroidia > Bacteroidales > Prevotellaceae > Prevotella > Prevotella sp. P3-92. The sequence continues at coordinate 8,590 of NZ_NPJE01000031.1, forward strand.
GCTCCACACGATGGTGTCGCCCTGTCGTTCGCCGGCAGAGAGATTGAACGTTTCCCAACCTCCGAAACCAGTAGTGAAATAGGCATGATCGGCATTGCAGGGGTCGATCTCTATGTCGAACATCCAGTGGAGCGGTGCCATCTTCGTATAAGGAGCTTTGCTATGGTCGTATCTGTAACCATGTTTGAAGAGTGGTATCCATTGTTTACCGCCATCGGTACTGCGAAACATTTCCTCGTCACCGTAGCCGTATTTCTTCCCTAGTCCGTGTGTGCTTACAATGATATGTTGCGGATGGTGTGCATCGACAGCAACTGCAGCATATCCGAATCCCGATTTCTTGCCCTTGTCGAATTTCAAAGGAGAGATGTCCGTCCATGTGTTCTTCTTGATATCGTAAGCCCACAGTGCGCCATCGGTCATGGGTGACGGTCCTGGCGAATCGGCATAACTGATATACAGTTTTCTGTCGGCAGCCATGACCATGTGGGTGGGGCGCAGTCCGACGGGTTGATTGTCAACGGCTTTCCAACTCTTTCCGGCATCGCGGCTGACAAAAATGCTCTGTCGGTCTTTGAGCGAAACAGCCACAAAGATATTCTTTGCATCGTTGCCTTTCTTCTCTTTTTTGTCGAATACAACGGCAATGATGCCGCTGCCTCTGTTCATGCGGTTTTGGGGATTGGAGAAGTCCGTCTGTTCTGTGACATCAGGAAAAGTGTCCACGCGCTTCCATGTCATTCCTTCGTCAACTGACCTCCAGAGTCCGTTGAGCCGTGTTCCGAAGTAGATATTGCGTGAATTGAGCGGATCAACCATCATTCGTTCGCCGTTGCCACGTCCGTTCTCGTTGCCTCCCATGGCAATGGGCACTTTCACCTCGATGAATGATCTGCCTCCGTCGTTTGATTTCAGAATACTTCCCGTCTTAATTGTATAAGTGCCACAGGCCAGATACACCTTTTGGTCGTTGTTGGGGTCGATAGCCACGCTCTCCACCCCTTGCAGATTTTGATTGTCGAGCGACACCCAGTCGAGCATCTGTATCCACTCTTTGTTGACCGCATCCCATCGGTATGCGCCTCCCATATCTGTTCTGCAGAAGCGTACGTCAGGGTTAGTCGGATGAAGAATAAGCCCATCTACGAATCCTCCGCCGACGATAGGTACATTCTTCCATTGGTATTGTTGTGCTGAAGCAGTCATGCCTGTCAACAGGCAAGCGATGGTTAATAGAAAGTGTTTCTTCATATTCCTGAATATCATGTTGGGTTATTAGTATTGGACTGTAAAGGTAGTCATTATTCTGAAGAAAACCACAAAACTTTGTGTAATAAATGCAAAAAAGCTGTTTTTCTGGTATTGTATTTCAATCAAATGGCCTATCAAGCAAAACCATCCGGCAGAAAAGGAATATCTGCCGGATGGAATATAGATGATAGGTTGTCAACGCTTAGAAGTTGTCGATGTGGATTTCGAAGTAGGCTTGAGGATGAGCGCATACGGGGCAAACCTCTGGTGCTTTCTCACCAACTACGATGTGTCCGCAGTTGCGACATTCCCATACTTTCACTTCACTCTTAGCAAACACCTCCTTCATTTCTACGTTGTGAAGCAGTGCGCGATAACGCTCTTCGTGGCGTTTCTCGATAGCAGCCACCAGGCGGAATTTCATTGCCAAGTCAGCGAAGCCTTCCTCTTCTGCGGTTTTAGCAAATCCCTCATACATATCAGTCCACTCGTAGTTTTCTCCTTCTGCAGCAGCAGCCAGGTTTTGAGCGGTGTCTCCAATGCCGTTGAGTTCTTTGAACCACATTTTAGCATGCTCTTTCTCGTTGTCGGCAGTTTTTTGAAAGAGTTCAGCAATTTGTTCGAAACCTTCCTTTTTTGCTTTTGATGCGAAATAGGTATATTTGTTACGTGCTTGCGACTCGCCAGCGAATGCGGCCTCGAGATTCTTCTCAGTCTGTGTTCCAGAATACTTTGTTGTCATAGTCTTTATTGTGTTTAGTTTATATCATTGATGTTTATTGTTCATGATGCAAAGTTACGGATTATTCCAATAGGTTGTTTGAAAATAAAAGAAATCGAATGGTAAATAATGGAAAAAACATGAAAAAACACATGTTTTGCCATTTTTTTAGTATCTTCGCATAATGAAACAAACGATAGCAATCATAGGAGGCGGTGCCGCGGGCTGCTTTTGTGCCATAGCGGTCAAGCGCCTGTTGCCTCACGCAGATGTCACGGTCTATGAAGGCGGCCGTAAGGCGTTGGCCAAAGTGGCAGTGACAGGAGGTGGACGGTGTAATCTGACCAACTCGTTCCGGCATGTGGAACACCTTGCCGCAGTATATCCGCGTGGTGAAAAACTGATGAAGCGACTGCTGAAAGGCTTTTCTGCTGCCGATGTCTGCCGATGGTTTGAGCGCGAAGGGGTGCGCTTAGTGACGCAAACCGATGAGTGTGTGTTTCCCAAATCGCAGTATGCGATGGAAATAGTAGATACGCTGTTGTCGCTGATGCGTCAGTTGGGCGTGACGCTGAAGTTAGGTCATCGTGTCAGCGCTATAGCCCATGAGGATGAGTGCTATCGGTTGACTTTCTCACCGGCCGATAACGTTCAGCAACCAACCGTTACTGCCGACATGGCGGTAGTGACGACAGGAGGCAGTCCGACGATGCAGGGTCTGCAGATGCTTGCCGGTTTGGATTTAGAAATGGTGTCGCCAGTGCCATCGCTCTTCAGCGTATGTGTTGCCGACCGCGCTCTGACCCAGTTGACGGGAACCGTGGTAGAACATGCGACCGCCGCCCTTCCCGGTACTAAATTCCGAGGCGAAGGTCCGTTGCTCATCACTCATTGGGGCATGAGCGGCCCTGCCGTACTGAAACTGTCGAGTCGTGCAGCACGCCATTTGCACGGCTGTGGTTATCAGCACGACCTTTGCATCAACTGGTGTGGAGCGATGACGCTCCCTGAAGTGGAGGCCATGATAGGGGAGATGAGTGTGGCACATGGTCGCAAACAGGTATCTACTGTGTATCCGCCCCATTTGAACAGCCGACTTTGGCAACTGTTGGTTGACCGATCGCAGATACGTGGCGAACAGCGTTGGGCAGAACTTCAGAAGAAACAGATCAATCGATTGGTGAATACGCTGACTGCCGATGTCTATCGGATGACAGGTAAGTGTAGGTTTAAGGAAGAGTTTGTGACCTGTGGAGGTGTGGCCCTTTCCAATGTCAACCTCTCTACCTTAGAATGTAAGCAGCATGAAGGTCTTTATTTTGCAGGTGAGGTGCTCGATGTAGATGCCGTCACAGGCGGTTTCAACCTGCAGGCAGCTTGGACCATGGGGCATACCGTTGCCGTTGCCATCAACAAGAAGTGCCATTGACCGACAGTCTGTCGGAGGCAAACGAGATGTAAGAATAGAAACAACCGGCCGTTCCTTCCCTTGGTCATGGGGCAGTGGGGCGGTCTAAAACAAATATGAAGATGAATATGAAGAAAACACTGATGTGGATGATGCTGATGCTGACCGGCACCGCCACGCTATCGGCACAGACCGCTGCCGACACTACGCAACACGAGGTGGTGATGGAAACCACCATGGGTACCATTGTTCTGCGGCTTTACAACGACACCCCTTTACACCGCGACAATTTCTTGGATCGGGTGCGAACGGGCTATTATAATGGCTGCACGTTTCAGCGTGTCATTCGTAATTTCATGATTCAAGCCGGCAATCCGCAAGCCCGTCAAGTGTCTGCCGGCGATACAGTGCAGTATGATGTGGAGCGCCGTGTGCCTGCAGAAATCCGTTATCCGGCGCATTATCATCGTCGCGGACAACTCTGTGCCGCGCGCGAGGGAGATGATACCAATCCTGAGTTTGCCTCCTCGTCGCATGATTTCTACATCACGTGGGGTCGCAATTTCTCGCCTCGGCAGATGGAATACTATGCCGACCAACTTCGCCGTGAGGGCAGAGCTTATGTCATTCCCGATTCAGTGATGCAACAGAACTATATAAAATATGGTGGTGTGCCCCATCTGGATGGCGGTTATACTGTGTTTGGCGAGGTCATCGAAGGACTGGATGTGGTTGATCGCATCCAACAGACTCCTGTGGATCACGACCATGGTGACCGTCCGTTGGAGGATGTGGTTATTCTCCGGGCTACTATTCGCAAGTGATATGCTACGGTTGTGAATCTGCAATCCGGCGCAACATAGAGCCCAATGGGTTTTCTTAGCCCTGCTGATGTTACTGTTGCCCTTACAGGGCGTATAGGTAAAAGAGGCATAAAAACCCAGGGTGTTACCCTGGGCTATGGAAATATTGCCCCGTTCGGGGCGTTGGTTGCAGAACGTGTACATGGGTAATAATCACACACCATTCGTGATGTTTTTCATCTGCAACAATCCGACGTTGCAGAACGTGTACATGGGTAATAATCACACACCATTCGTGATGTTTTTCATCTGCAACAATCCGACGTTGCAAAACGTGTCGTGGGTAATAATCACACAACCACAACGGGCTGAAGGCCCAATGGTTTCCTTAGTCCTGGGTAACACCCTGTGGGTGTGTGGGGTTATTTTACCGAACGTCCTGAAAGGACAAAAGTAAAATGTTAGAAGACCTTTTCAATGAGTATATAACACAAATCCGCCCTCTTTCTGATGGAACGGGGGTGGACTTGTGTTTTTATTTATTGTTATTTCGGCAGATTGAATGCGCGACTCATCTCCTGCATTTGCTCCTGACTCATACCTTCGGGCATGAAACCCATGGCTCTTGCGTTGACATAAATCTTCGCACTCTTGGAGAGAACGTCAATCTGGTCGAAGGCATCCATCACGTCGATACCTTTGGCAAAGACACCATGTTTCTCCCAAAGCACCACATCATAGTCTTCCAACTGATGGAGTGTGGCCTGAGCGAGCGTATTAGATCCCGGCAGTTCGTAAGGCACAATGCCCAGTCCGAGCGGACAGAAAGCCTTGGTTTCCGGTATCATCGACCAGAGCAGATTGGTGAGCACATCCTTGCCCAGCATCTCGCGGTTGTGGCTCATTGCCACCAGTTCGATGGGGTGGGTGTGTACCGTAGCACGGTAGTTGCTGCCTGTGGCAATGAGCTGTGCATGTACGGTGAGGTGGCTTGGCAGTTCGCTGGTAGGCATGACGGGCTCGTCGGCAATGATTACATACGATGCGCAGTCGTCGAGAATGCGTATGATGCTACCGTTTGCCATGGGCTTTCTTGCTAAATCGCGCATGCGCTTACCCGTACCTTTACAATAGAAATAGGTATTTTTAAGTTCAGGGAGAGTCACTCCAATGGGTATTGCATCGCTGATGGGAGGCATCTGCCTGATTTCGTCATCAACGAGTTCGGTGACATTGACGGTGATGTTTCCACCGTTGCGCTCTGCCCATCCGTTTTGCCAGAGGTATCCTGCCACTTCTGCAATCTTCTCAATTTCCTGTGTCAGTGCAGGACGTTGTTCCAATATACTTTTCATTTTGTTTGTAGATTTGTAGTTTGAATGGTGCAAAGGTAGTCATTTTTCTGATATTTAACGCTATTTGTTCATGATATTTCATATATTTTCAGTAATTTTGCGTCTCGAAGAAACCAAATACAAAACGACGATGAATAAGAAGGAATTACCTGTATTGCTGCTCACGGGTTATCTGGGCAGCGGAAAAACCACCTTGTTGAACCGCATCTTGACCAATAAGAAAGGCATCAAGTTTGCTGTTGTGGTCAACGATATTGGTGAGGTGAACATCGACGCCAACCTCATTCAGCAGGGCGGTGTGGTCAATCAGAAGGACGACAGCCTTGTGGCTTTGCAGAATGGCTGCATCTGTTGTACGCTAAAGATGGATCTCGTGGAACAGTTGAAAGACATTGCTGCCATGCAGCGCTTCGACTATATCGTGATAGAGGCGAGTGGTATTTGCGAGCCTGCACCTATCGCACAGACCATCTGCTCCATCCCCACCTTGGGTCCGGAATATACGAAAGACGCGATACTGCGCCTTGACAGCATTGTTACCGTGGTCGATGCATTGCGTATGCGCGATGAGTTTGGCAGCGGTGAGGCGCTGACCAGCCAGAATATTGGTGAGGAAGACATTGAAAACCTGGTTATCCAGCAGATAGAATTCTGCAACACCATCCTGCTCAACAAGGCTTCTGAGGTGTCGGCAGAGGAGTTGGAGAAGATCAAGCAAATCATCCATGCACTGCAACCCAAGGCAGAGATTATCACATGCGACTATGGTGACGTGGATTTGGATAAACTGGTGAACACCCACGGTTTTGACTTTGATGCCGTAGCCACGTCGGCTGCGTGGATTGACGAAATAGAACATCACCATGACGATGATGATGACAACGAGGAAGAACATCACCACCACCATCATGACGATGATGATGACGACGAAGATGAACATCACCACCACCATCATGACGACGATGATGACAACGAGGAAGAACATCACCACCACCATCATCACCACCACCACGACCATAAAGGCGGCGAAGTGGAAGAGTATGGCATTGGCAGTTTTGTGTATTATGCCCGCAAACCTTTCGACATCAACTACTTCGATAATTTTGTTGCGCGGCAGTGGCCCAAGGGCGTTATCCGTTGCAAAGGCATCTGCTGGTTTGTCGATGAGCCCGACCGCTGTTATGTGTTTGAGCAGGCAGGCCGCCAGATGGGACTTCAGGGAGCCGGTCAATGGTATGCTACCATGCCCGAAGACGAGTTGCGCGACATGATGGCGATGAACGAAGACTTGCGTCGCGACTGGAATCCGATGTATGGCGACCGCATGCAGAAACTGGTGTTTATCGGTCAGCACATGGATCGCAAAGCCATTACCGATGCGCTCGATTTCTGCCTGAGCGACAAGGTGACGTGGTAATCGCACGTGATAAGACTTACAAGTCGGAGATCGGTTAGTGTGCCGCTCTCCGATTTTTTTTTGTTTACCCTCTTTTCATATAGGTCGCAAAATACCTGTTGCATGTAGTCGTGGCAATATCCTACAGCGTGTCGGTGGACGTCAATCAAATAGCTTATGAATAAAAAAACAGCCCAGTTTTTGTAGATTTCCCAGATTATTTCATATATTTGCAAAATAATTGCTCCAACAGAGTCATTGGCAATTAAAAATACTACTATCCTGCATGTCAGACAAGAATATTATATATAAGGTGTATCGATTCTATCGAGATGGATTTCGCAGCATGACCATAGGTCGCACGCTGTGGACCGTTATCATCATCAAACTCATTGTGATATTCGCCGTGTTGAAGTTGTTTTTCTTCCCCGATGTGGTGGGCAGACAAGCCAAAAACGGCGACCGCGCCACATTTGTGGCAGGCGAACTGACGCGCCGGTAGGTATCTGTGCTGACAATACAGCCTGACAGTGAAGCAAGCAAATAGAAAAATAATCAATAATAAAAAAAAATAAAGCTTATGAATCATCTTCTGACAATCGACCCCGCACTCATTGATTGGTCGCGTGCCCAGTTTGCTCTGACAGCCATTTACCACTGGTTGTTTGTGCCGCTAACATTGGGCTTGGCTGTAGTGATGGGCATTATGGAAACCATCTATTACCGTACGGGAAAACCATTTTGGCGCGAACTGTCGCAGTTTTGGCAGCGTTTGTTTGGTGTCAATTTTGCCATGGGCGTAGCCACAGGCATCATACTTGAGTTTGAGTTTGGCACCAACTGGAGCAATTATTCCTGGTTTGTAGGCGACATATTCGGCGCTCCACTTGCCATAGAGGGTATTGTAGCCTTCTTCATGGAGAGTACGTTTGTGGCAGTGATGTTCTTCGGATGGGACAAAGTGTCGCGCGGATTCCATCTTGCATCCACATGGCTTACCGGTATCGGTGCTACGATATCTGCATGGTGGATACTTGTGGCAAACTCATGGATGCAGTATCCTGTGGGTTGCGAGTTCAATCCCGATACTGTGCGCAACGAGATGACGAGTTTCATGGAGGTGGCACTGTCGCCGGTGGCTGTTGATAAATTCTTCCACACCGTCACTTCCACATGGATTGTGGGTGCTGTGTTTGTTTGTGCCGTGAGTTGCTGGTATCTGTTGCGTGGCAGAGAGAAGGAACTTGCACGTAAAAGCATCAAGGTGGCAAGCATCGTGGGACTGGTGGCTTCGCTGGCTGCCATACATACAGGCGATGGTTCTGCGGTAATGGTGGCAGAGAAACAACCCATGAAACTTGCTGCTATGGAGGCACTCTACGATGGTGGTGAGGGTGTCGGACTGACCGTGGTCGGTGCGCTCAATCCCTTTGCTCAACCCGATTATGCCCAGGGAGGCGAGATGCCTTTGCGCATAGCCGTGCCTTACGGACTCTCTATCCTTGCCACTCATTCCACCGACGGATATGTGCCTGGAGTGAACGATCTGCTCAACGGCTATACGCGCAAGGACGGTACGCGCGAACTGTCGGCTGAGGAGAAGATGGAGCGTGGTCGCAATGCCATTGCCACGCTTGCCGAATACCGCAAAGTGAAAGCTGCCAATGCCAACGACAGCCGTTTGCCACAACTCGCAGAACAGTTGAAGGCCGACATGCCATACTTTGGTTATGGTTACATCAAAGACCGTGCAGAACTCGTGCCCTATATCCCCATCAACTTCTACGCCTTCCGCGTCATGGTAGGAGTGGGCAGTCTGCTGTTGCTGTTCTTCATCGTTATAGGTTTTGTGGCATGGCGAAAAGACATCACCAGGAGTGGCAGATGGCTCTGGATAACGGCTGTTGCGATGCTACCACTGGTTTATATTGCCAGCGAAGCAGGTTGGATAGTGGCAGAACTGGGTCGTCAGCCATGGGCTATACAGGATATGTTGCCCACGGTAGCCGCAGTTTCCGACCTGAAGGCAGGTAGCGTTTCGCTGACCTTCTTCATCTTCCTCGTGCTGTTTACCGTTCTGCTGATAGCAGAAGTCAGCATCATGTGTCGTGTCATCAAGAACTATAAGTCGGCACAAGAATAGAGATTACATCCAATATTCAATTTCCAACACTAAAAAAGAACACTGTTATGACTTATACATTTCTTCAACAATACTGGTGGTTTGTGGTGTCGCTGCTTGGCGCATTGCTCGTATTTCTGCTCTTTGTGCAGGGTGCCAATTCGCTGGTCTATAGTCTGGGGCGTACCGAAGAGGGACAGCGCAAAGTGATGGAGTCCACTGGCCGGAAGTGGGAAATCACGTTTACCACACTCGTAACCTTCGGTGGTGCATTCTTCGCCTCCTTCCCATTATTCTACAGTACAAGTTTCGGCGGAGCTTACTGGCTGTGGATGATTATTCTCTTCTCGTTTGTGTTGCAGGCTGTGAGCTATGAGTTTCAGCACTGCAAAGGCAATCTGCTCGGCAAGCGCACCTATCAGTGGTTTCTTGTGATCAACGGCATAGTGGGTCCGTTGCTGTTGGGTGGGGCTGTTGCCACCTTCTTCAATGGGTCAAACTTCATTGTCGAGAAAGCATCGCTCACCGATCTTGGCGCACCGGTCATCAGTCGGTGGGCCAACGCTTCGGCAGGTCTTGACGCACTGCTCGACCCTTGGAACCTTGCATTGGGCTTTGCCGTGATGTTCTTGGCGCGTATTTTGGGCATCCTGTATATCATGAACAATGTTGATGACGAGGATATCCGTTCGCGCGGTTCAGTAAGACTGGTGGGATGTACGATACCATTCCTGGTGTTTTTCCTTGCTTTCTTTGTGCGCACGCTACTGAAGGATGGCTTTGCCGTTGACCCTGCCACGGGTGCTGTGTTTATGGAACCGATGAAATATCTGCACAACTATCTCCAGTTGTGGCCGCTCGCAGTGCTCACGGTGATTGGTGTTGTGCTGTTGCTCTACGGCGTGGGGCGCACCATTTTCAGTGCCACCTATGTCAAAGGAATATGGCCTGCCGGTATTGGCGTGGTGCTTGTGGTGTTGTCGCTGCTGTTGGTGGCAGGGTGGGGCAATACAGCCTACTATCCGTCGAATGCCGATTTGCAGTGCTCACTGACCATTGCCAACAGTTGCAGCAGCGAGTTTACGCTTCGCACCATGTTTTATGTTTCGCTCCTCGTGCCTTTTGTTTTCTGCTATATAGCCTACGTTTGGCGCGTGATGGACAGAAAATAGCGACGTTGCCGATAGGCTTTGCAAACATGCTAATATATCCGTGGCTTTGCTGCGGATATATTTTTTTAGGTGTTTGCCTATTGCTTGGCTCACTCGGCAATGGTCTGTTGATGTGGTTCAGATATTCCCTTGCTCGGCAATTTCAATGAATTTGCTGAGCAAAACAAATTGAATTGCTGAGCAAAACAAATTGAATTGCTGAGTAAAACAAATTGAATTGCTGAGCAAAACAAATTGATTTGCCTTTAGAAGTATGTGCTATAGGAATGTAAGGTGTTGCTTGTTAGGTTGTTAAGCGACGCTTGCACGACCTGTGGCAGCACCACTTTCAACATCGGTCGAAACCCTATACGGCAAAAATGCATGCCACAGACTATTGCTGCCGATGGACTGCAAGAGTTAAGTCAGCTGGTGACAGACCAACTGTCAGGCGCATGTAGCTCAAGGGCGGATGAGATATGCGGCGAATACTCAGATGTAATACTCGGCAGAATCGACGAGGCCGGCACGTAGCGCATACTTAGTAGCCTCGTGTGCATTGTTGACACCCAACTTGCGGAAGATGTTTTTGCGATGGGTGTTGACGGTATGGAAACTGGAGAAACGGCGCTCGGCAATCTCTTTCGTGGTAAGACCGAGCGCAATATCCTTGAGGATCTCGGTCTCTGTGGGCGTCAGGCGAATGTCTTCCTCTTGCTTCTCCTGACTTGGCGCCAATAGCATTTCTGCCATACGCTGGCAGATGTAGCGCTGATGGCGACAGGCGGCAGACAGACATTCGCGCACTTCTTGCAAGGGAGATTCCTTGAGCAAAATGCTGAAACGGGGACTCAGCGCCAGCAAACGGCGTACAAAATCGCCGGAAAGGTCGGTGCTGAACATCACCCATTGCACATCGGGAAAACGAAGATGCAGAATGTCGAGCTCGTCAACATCATTGACGTCAAACAGCGTATAGTCCATCACAACCACCGCTTCACTATCGCTTTTCAATAATTCAATAAGTCCGCATTTGTCTTCAACACTATCCGTTGACCACTGGTCGGCCTGACTGCAAACATACAGAATGCCCGCACGGGTGATGTCTTGATTGTCGGCAAGGATGATGTGACAGTTCATGGGGCAAGAAACTATTGGAAGGAAGCAAGTCGCTTGGTCATCTGTTCGGACAGACGCTCATGGCTGCGGCGCATGTGTGCATACATCACGGTATAGACCGTAATCTCCAAAATAGGATAAACGTAGGGCACACCCAGCAGACACGACAGATAGACAATGATGGCACGGCTGTTGAAAGTCAGCAGATTGGTGTATTTCATCAGCGGAAGAGAACCTCGGCGGAACTCGTCGCGCAACGATTGCGGAATAGTGGCAGGATTGGAATAACGCTGGCGCAGCTGCTCATAGAATGCCTGAAACTTAGGAGTGCGGTCTTCTTGTGATTTGCAGTAGCCGGCATAGTTGGAATAGAATAGGCGGGCAAACCAACGCTCTTTGGGCATCGACTCGGCTATCTTACGCTGTTCGGCAGAGTTGTCGAGCTCGCTGCCTTCCTTGCCTAACAGGAAGAAAAGATGAATCTGACGATAGTAATCGGCTAAGGAACTCTGACGGGAGTGGCAGCCGAAACCTGCCCAAGCGGCAATGGCAAAGGCTATGAAGTAGGCAGAATAGCCTATTTCGTCATAAAACATATTACCTGTGCGAAGGAAGATGGCTACGTAGATGAAGAGAAACCATACATCGCCGGATAGTCCATCGAGCACACGGCCTACAAGGGTTTTCTTGCCAGTAAGGCGCGCCATCTGTCCGTCGGTAGAGTCGCAGAAGTTAGCAAACATCAGGAGAATGACTCCTGCAATGTTGTGATAGAGGTCGGGGAAATAGAACATCACTCCGGCAGCAGCACCAAGGAAGAAGGAAATGATGGTGATGACGTTGGGATGCACACCGAAACGGTTCCAGAAAAGCGCAAACGCCAAACCGATAGGACGTGTGAAATGCACATCAAGCCACTCTTCGGTATCGTCTGACTTGAAGGATGCACGAAGCAGTTCGCTGAAGGTTTTATGTTCGTTTGTCATAATCGTATTGTGAATGAGAAATATCTGTTATTGACCGGCGAGGAAGGCTTCTGCCTTCTTGATATCATCGGCATGGTCGATGTCGAGTACTTTGGAGAATGCCCAAGCCGTCAGCTGACGACCGTCGGTCAGCAGGGCACGCTGGAAATTGCGCATGCGGCTTTCGCCACGTTCCATGCAGCCATTAAGTGTTTCGATGGCTGACGAGGTGAGACCATATATGCCGCCGGAGATGTAACGGGGATGCTCTTGATGGTCGAGAAAATTGAGAATACGGAGCGTATCGTCGGTTTCGACATAGAGTGGCTTTTCGTCATCGATGTAGTCGGTGACGCCCATCACGCCATCGATATGTCCGTCGGCAATCTGTTGACGGAAGGCTTTCACGTAGTTGCTGAATTCTTCTTCGCGGAAAATGGTATCGACGGTGGTCAATACAAAAGGACTGTCGGAGAGATAGGGGCTGATGACATGGAAACTGTGCATCGAACTGGGAGTGCTCTGAACGCAGAAGCGCAGAGGAATGGGGCGTCCTTTCAGTCCGTCGCCCTGCAGTTCTACCAAGTGTTGAGCTACCAAAGTGGTGAGATCGTTGCAGATGACAACGATTTCTTCTGCATCATTATCCATGAAAACACGTATCAGACGGTCTATCAGATACTCGCCGCCTACCTTGACCAACGGTTTGGGAGAGTCAATTCCCTCGGCTGCCAATCGGCTGCCTTCGCCGGCCGCAATTATTGCATATTTCATCTTATATATAAATAATGTGTAACTTTGCAAGCGCAAAATTACACATTATTCGTGAAAAACGAGCAATATACTGTCGTTTTTTATCTTAATACCAGTTTGTTGGTATATACATCGCCTGAACCTTTGACGTCGTGGCGCTCCCTTTGGGCTGTTCCTTCAATGTTGATATCGCCCGAACCGATGACCTGACTCTCGATGGTTCCGCAGTCAACGGCTTTCAACTCGATATCGCCCGAACCTTTCAAATCCATGTGTGTGGCGATGACTTGGTGCTGCGTGATGTCGATGTCGCCCGAACCGATAAGGGAAAGATTGGTGTTGCGTGCCGTAACATTGGGGAGATCGATGTCGCCACTTCCGGAAAGAACCACTTTCAGATTGTCGCAGATGAGGCTCTGAAGGTCGATATCGCCGCTACCACGCAGATCAATCATCATATTGTCGGTATCGATATGGCCGTTGCATTTGAAATCGCCCGAACCTTTCAAGAAGATGCCGACAAGGTCGGGAGAGCTGACGGTAACGGTTACATCGTCGCTATTGCCGACGTTGAAAAAGGTGTTGGGGGTCTTGATCATAATCTTCAACCGCTTGTCAGAAACGGAGGTCTCTACATTCTTAAGGAGCGACTGCGGGGCTTTTACTGATACATGATACGTATTGGCTTGTTGATAAACAACATTGACCGAGCCGTAAATCTCAATGGCTTCGAAGTCTTTCACTTCGTTGCGAATGGTGGTAACCTGCTGCGATTGCGAGTCGGCGGTAATCTTCATTTCCTTGCATGATGTCATGGTGACGATGGCAGTCAGCATTAAAAACATGATTTTTTTCATAGTCTAATATTTTTTGTTTTTGTGATGTTTCTGACCTTTTGACGATACATAGCGTGGAAAAGTTGCAGGCAACCGATTTTTTTTTCGCAAGTAATGTGATTTTATGGAATGGGTCAGACAGCAAGGGTATGATAATCATATAGGGCGGAAATGATAAATAGAAATGGATTTTCCATCAAAGGAATAGGTGCAGAATGACAATCAGGGCTGGATTTCCAATCGTAGGAATCCAGCCCTGATAGGTGGTGTATGCAGAAAATGTACTGTCGATAGCGGTTAGAAAGTCATGCGCACCATGAAACGGATGCCGTGCTTGTGGGCACTCGGCAGGTCGTTGTAGTTGAGGCGGCGCACATATTCCACATGCATGATCTTGAAGATATTGTGAATACCCAATGCCAATTCCCAGTAGGGACGATGGGGATCCATGATATGCGAACCTGTGGGGAATGCCATCACGATAGGACTGTCGGTCTGCATGTTGGGGTTGTTCTTGTCGGAGAGTTCTCCCCACAGCATCTTCACGCCGATATATTCACGCCATTTCAACTTTTTGAGCAATGGGATGCGGTTGAAGATTTTACCGTTGAGGTCCCAACTGATATCGGCAGAAACATAGCGGTCGTTGAGAAACTCCATGTTGTTGATCAGGTTGAACGTGTTGTCCTGAATGATGTATGAGAGGTTGGTCTCAGGCATGCAGAGCAGCAGGAACGGCACTTTCTCCCATTGTATTCCACCCTTGAGATAGCAGTCAATCTTTCCCCAGCTGTTCATCCAGAAGCGTTTGTAAATGCCTGCTTCGGTATAGTTGTAGCTGTAGTCACCGCCCAATACATTCTTCAGACCCAGGGTGTGGCTGACAGAGAACACCGGTGCATCAAGATTGATCTTCAAACGGCGTTGTTTGGTATTGATATAGGTGGCGCCGGGGCAATACTCCAGAGCGGCACGTATTTCTGTTGTGCGAATATGGTGAGATGGCTGAACTGCTGTTGTCGGATAGGGTGAAATGATGTTATCTTCACCGTTGCCAGCAATATTTTTCCATGCCGTGTATTCGTTCATAGGAGTGAAACGCAGATTACCGCAGGCTTCGTTGTCTTCGGTCTTGATGCTGAAAGTAGTCTTGAAACCGAAGTCTTCCTCACGTTCGAAGGTGATCTGCTGTCGGTTGTAGAACATCATAGCATCTACTTTGCTCCACTTGAATGCAGTAAACACGTTGTCCTTGTCGGTATGCATGAACTTGTCTGAGGGCGACATCACATCGTAGGTAGAGGTGAAACTCAGCGTGCGTTTAGGGAACTCACGTGGGAGATACTCCTTCTTGTTGAACGAGTAAGTCACTTCGCCTTTATAGTAGTTCTTGTGTGACTTCATGCCGTGGGCATAGTAGCCGGAGAAGAACCAATGCTTGTTGAGATTGGCTGTGGTCTGGGCAGAAGCACGCAGTCGCATACCGTCAACAAAGTTGTTGGATATCATGGTGTTGATAGGTCCGATATCAACTTTCGACGGATTGCCGGTCTCTACAAAGTTTTCGATGAGTGCCTTTGCACCGAAGATGATATACTTGAAGCCCTTGATGTTCTGCAGTCCTTTGATGAAGGCATCCATGGAATTCTCGCCTTTGGTTAGTTCCACCTGACGGTATTGAGCCCAGAAAGCATCACCACGCATCATGGCATCGGCCTCGCGCACATCTTTCTTTTTGCCTTTGAAGAGTTGTTTGGGCAACTCATCAAAAGCATAGTCTGTGAGGCGTGTGTTACGTATGACAATGATTTTATGGAGGAAACTTGCAATCTTCATCTCCACAATCATGTCATCAACAGAGAGTACCCATTCGCCATTGGGCAACTGGGTAAATTCCTGATCGACACGAAGGTTTTCTACGAAATTGACGTCGCTACGCCGCGGAATGGTCAGTTGGCAACGTTTCACCTGATAGGACGAGTCCTTCAAAATGTAGATGTCGCCACGGAATCCGAAGTCCTGCTGGTTGTTGGGAAGAAACTGCAGATGGATGCAACTGTCGCGATCTACCTTGACGGTGTCCTCTATATAAAATCGGTAGAAGCCGATGGCTCCTTTGCCAATAGGTGAGGTGAAGGGATATTGTAACAGTCGGATCTGGTCGTCGTAGATATTTACATCGGTGAACACATCTTTCAGCATCGTCGTGATGATATCGCCAGTTTGGAAAAGATCGCCTATTCCTGTAGAACTCTGTCCGATGATGATGTTCTTTTCATCGTGTGGCCTGCGGCGATAAAGTCGTTTGGTGACGGTCTCATCTACCGATAGGGGCAATATCAACTTGTTGTTATAGGGGCAGTTCTCTACCTGGTCGGTCAGCCATTTCTTGTTCTTGAACTTAGGGTTCTGGAGCATTTCCGGCGTTATTTCGTTGGCCGCCATGGTGAGCTTCTGATACTTATTGTATTGGTAGAAGTCGTTGTTGGCGAGGTCGGTCATCTTCTTGTGTTCGATGACCTTGCGCATCAGTTCTACTGCCGGATTGTTTTTGCGGCTGTAGCGTTGGCGCTTGGCACGGACGGTGACTCCCTTTAGCATCTTTGTATCGGGCTTCAGACGGATGTCGAGCCGCATGGGGGTGCGGTCAGTAATCTGAATCGTCTGTGAAATATAGCCTACGGCACTAAAGGTCAAGGCCCAGCCAACCCTCTTCTGAATGGTGTAGCGGCCCTCGATGCTTGATACAACAGCTTCTTTATGGGTTTTATAAACGACGCTCGCCATGGGTATGCTGTCTTTGGTCTGAGCGTCGATGACGTATCCTGAAAGCAATCCTTGTGCCTGCGTGGGCAGGCACAAGGACATTACTAATATTATAAAATAGAGTTTAATCGATTTCTTCATCGGCTTCATAACCACCCATTTCGCGGATAGCATTCTTCAACATGGTGTATTGCTGGTAGAGGTTGTTGACAGCCTCTTCGCCCTGAGTGTAGTCGTGCATAGGTGCTTTGAGGAAGAAACTCAGGAAGCGCTGGATGCCAAAGCGTCCTGCACGTGCAGCCAGATCACTCAACAGAGTGAGGTCGAGCAACAGTGGAGCGGCGAGGATAGAGTCGCGGCAGAGGAAGTTGATCTTGATCTGCATGGGGTATCCCATCCATCCAAAGATGTCGATGTTGTCCCATCCTTCCTTGTTGTCGTTGCGGGGAGGATAGTAGTTGATACGTACTTTGTGGTAGTATTGAGTATCCTCATCGTTGCCGTGGCCGTAGAGGTCGGGCTGTACGTCTGGCTTCAGAATGGTCTCAAGAGTAGAGAGCTTGCTGACTTCCTTGGTGTGGAAGTTTGCGGGTTCGTCGAGCACGAGACCGTCGCGGTTGCCGAGGATGTTGGTAGAGAACCATCCGTTCAGACCGAGGCAACGTGTGCCGATGATAGGAGCGAAGCCTGACTTAACAAGTGTCTGACCTGTTTTGAAGTCTTTACCTGCGATAGGCATCTTGGTCTTTTCGGCGAGTTCCCACATGGCGGGAATATCTACGGTGGTGTTTGGAGCGCCCATGATGAAGGGTGCACCTTCGGTGAGGGCTGCGTAAGCATAGCACATAGATGGTGCGATGTGCTCGCGGTCGTCGGCCTTCATAGCTTCTTCGAGTGCTGCGAGTGTGCCGTGGATTTTCTCGTCAACGGGTACGTAGATTTCGGTAGAGGCAGCCCAGATAACAACGATGCGTGCGCAGCCGTTCTTTGCTTTGAAGTCGCGGATGTCCTGACGCAGGGCTTCAACCATTTCCCAACGTGTTTTGCAGTCTTTCACGTTGTCGCCATCCAGACGCTTAGCGTAGTTTTTGTCGAAAGCGGCCTTCATAGGAACAATCTTTTCCAGTTCGTCGCGTACGGGCTCGATATCTTTCTCTTTCAGAACTTCTGCGTACATGGCAGCCTGATAGGCATTCTGGGGGTAAACATCCCATGTGCCGAACACGATGTCGTTCAGATCGGCGAGGGGAACGATATCCTTGTAGTGCAGATACTTCTTGTCTGTGCCACGGCCGATACGAATTTTGTCATACTGCGTCATGGAGCCGACAGGTTTGGTCAGTCCCTTGCGAGTCATGAGTACACCAGTCATGAATGTAGTGGCAACGGCGCCGCAGCCAACTACCATAATTCCCAATTTGCCTTCAGCAGGCTTAACATTAGTTTGTTTCATTACACTTAGTTTTTAATATATGTATTTTATATTATTGTTGTCTAACAGTTCTGTGAGGTTGTCGATAGCGAGATTGGCCTGTGATTCATCTACTGGGTCATCAGTCCATTGTTCGCCTCGTATCCATACGGTATTGCATCCTGCACGATGTGCGGGGATGATGTCTTTGTCGATGCTGTCGCCCACTACGGTTACTTCGTCGGCTTTCATGCCGAGGGCTTCTACTCCGAGTTGGAAGATGCGTGGGTCCGGTTTGCGTACGCCGACCACCGCCGACTCTATGATATGGTCGAAGATGCCATCGAATCCGAATTCGCGGAGTACGGTTGAGATGTTGCCGTAGAAGTTGCTCACCAGTACCATGGGCACTCGCTCTTTGAGTTGCAGGAGTACTGCACGACTTTCTGCGGTGTGTCTGCACACCTCGGTATAAAGCAGGTCGAGTACTTGGTCGTGGTAGTTCAGACAGTCGAGATATTCCATCTCGATGTGCAGCTTAGAGTCGAGGGTTTGACGGAATGTGTAGTCTGGCTGTATGATAGGATTCTTGGCCAATGTCCGCTCGCCGTGCACGTATGCATCGCGAAAGCGGGCTTCGGTCACGGGTACGCCTGCCTGTTGGTAGGTGTGCCACAGTACTTTTCCCCAATGGCAGCCTCCGGTGTCGAGTGTTCCGCCATAGTCGAAAATATAGCCTTTCGTCTTAAGCATGTTTGTCAGTTCTGTCATTTCCTTTTTTTATTGTTTGCAGTCCTGCCTTCTGAACGATGTGCTCTGCAATGGCTTGGGCTGCTTCGGTCCGGCATCTTGAGAAACTGGGCCAGTCGTTGAAGTCTATCAATACGGGGGTTCCGTCTGGCTGTATGATGCAGTCACCTCCGTAGATGCCTGTCTGCAGTAGTGTTGCGGCTTGGTTGGCCATCTGCTGCAATTGTTTTTTGTCAAACGGATAGTGGGCGGGCTTGCCGTTGCGCTGTTCGTCGCCGAATTTGCTTTGCCCATCATCGCCTGGATAGTAGTAGCAGAAAAAGTCTGTATCGGTGACACCGTAAAACTTCACAAGGTCTCCGGTGATGTGTGCCCGTATGTCAATTTCCGTTATCCCCTTGGCTTTCATCTCATTTGCCGTGGTCATGGCGCTTTCGTAGTCTGGGCGGAACAGTACATCCGCTGATGTCTGTGCCGAAGCATCGCCTCGTTTGACCCAATAACCGTTGTTGCCTTTATGCGGTGCAACATTTATTCCGGCGCTTTCCAGCATCTTCATTTGTTGGTAGCGCTGACAGCAGGTGATAATGCCTTCCGGACTGTTGATGACGATGGCGCCTTGCTGTTGCTTTCTTTTAAGCTCTTGCAGCACCGTTTCGTCGCGTCCCATGGTCACATACACCTCTGCTTGAGGAAGCGGTTTTTCTTTCTCGTCTTCCGAATATGTTGCTATACGAAGCCCTTTGTCGAGCAATCTGCAACCGACTTCATGTAATATGGCCGTGTCCTTCTCTACGCTGTTGGGCGAATACCGATGGGCCCGGCTTATCATGACTATTTGACTGTCGTACATATTTTATATTACGCATTAAAAAGCATACAAAGATACTCCTTATTATTCAAATATAGAAAACTTTTGAACATTTTTTTGTTTTCTACGTAAAGTTTTGCCTTTTTTATTTATTTTCTTACAAAATAATGGCGATTATTGCCGTTTGTTGGCAAATAAACGGGGACTGGCTGCAAAAAGGACGTGATGATGGATTTCGGAGTCTTGTTGCGTAGGGAAATACGATTTTGAAATCGGTTTGAAAATGTTCCGAAGCTATTCAGAAACCATCCCGGAGGCATCCCGACGGCATCCCGAAGGGTGGCGGTAAGCATGTCAAGGCGATATGATGTCTCCAATTTACTCTTTTCTCTCGTTGAAAAAATCAATCCAGAATATGGAACCTTTGCCCATGACCGATTCTACTCCAACCTTGGCTTTCAGGCTTTTTGCCAAATTGCGGCAGATGCTTAGGCCAATTCCCGTGCCTGGAACAAATTCGTTGACCTTCACGAAGCGTTCGAAAAGAAGGTCGTTGCATTTATCAGCAGGAATGCCGATGCCTGTGTCTCTTACCCAAATGCTGATGCGATCGGTTTTCTTTGTGTAGCCCAAACGGATTTCTCCAGTCTCGGTAAACTTGACTGCGTTGCTGACATATTGATTGATAATTTCCTTTAGGCGGTCGTGGTCGGTTTGTAATAGGTGGTTGTTTGTATTATCAACAACAATTGTTAATCCTTTTTCTTTGCATGGTGTGGTGTATTTGTCGGCAATCTCACGCAAGACTTCCAGTATGCTGACGTCTGTATTTTCTATAGTTTGGTAGCTTCCTGCTTCCAGTTTGGAGACGTTCATCATGTCATCGAATAGGCGTAGCAGATGTGCATTATTCTGCTTGATGAGGTCTATCAGATTCTGGCGCTCCTCATCGCTCTGTGCCAAAGGTAGAATATCGCTAAATCCGACAATGGCGTGGAGAGGTGTGCGTACTTCGTGAGTGATGTTGGCAAGGAATGCTGATTTCAGTCTGTCGCTCTCTTCGGCGTGGTTGCGAGCTTCGAGTAGTTCTTGTTCCACCTGCTTGGTGGTGTCTATGCATGTGGTTGCTCCTACTATGGTTAGTGGGCGCCCGTTCAGATCCCGCTTCTCAATGGTGGCAAACATGGCAGCCCAATACTTTTTTCCTGCTGCATTAGTCATTTGGTATTCCTGATAGGTTTCTTCCTCGCGTCCTGCCGCAAGGTTGAGAAAGGCGTTGCGAACTGCTTGCACTTGTTCGGTGGCGATGTGTTTGAAAATCTTTTCTACAGGAGTTCCCTTTTGCGGTATGAAAAGGTCTTTACCTTCACGATAGTCGCTCTCTACGT
The DNA here is from genome assembly GCF_002251205.1 of Prevotella sp. P3-92. Classification (NCBI taxonomy): domain Bacteria; kingdom Pseudomonadati; phylum Bacteroidota; class Bacteroidia; order Bacteroidales; family Prevotellaceae; genus Prevotella; species Prevotella sp. P3-92. The sequence continues at coordinate 29,596 of NZ_NPJE01000031.1, forward strand.
TGATGGTCATCGAAGGTACGTCAACTCGCCAAGTGGAGAGCTTCATTGCTTTAAGCACCAAGTCGTATTCAATGTTGCCAACTTCGTCGGACATGGCCTCTACTTGAGTCTTTAATCGTTTGACTCTGCGTGTCAGCACAAACCAAGAAATTGCCAAAAAAATAATAAGTGGAATGCTTATAATCCATGCAAGAACATCGGCTGTCAGCCATGAACGGATAGATAGAAATATGGTGTCTGTTAGGTTTGTCATATTGGAATTGGCAATATTGCGATGGGCAAAATTACATAAAAGATTTAGAATAATGAAAAAAAACGGGAATTATTTTGCAATTTGCGGCATTTCAGTTAACTTTGCACCATATTTATAAATACACATAATGACACAAGAATTTGAACTGATCGCCAAGACCTTTATGGGATTGGAACCCGTCTTGGCGAAGGAATTGACGCAACTGGGCGCAAACGAAGTGCAAATAGGACGCCGCATGGTGTCCTTTATGGGCGATAAAGAAATGATGTATCGTGCCAATTTTCAGTTGCATACTGCTATCCGTATTCTTAAACCCATTAAGCATTTCAAGGCTCTGTCGGCTGATGATGTCTATCGGGAGGTGCAAAAAATCGATTGGTCAGAGTACATCGGCTTAGACAAAACGTTTGCCGTTGACTCTGTGGTGTTCTCGGAAGAGTTCCGCCATTCTAAGTTTGTGGCCTATAAAGTGAAGGATGCCATTGTTGACCAATTTCGCGAAAAGACAGGAAAACGCCCCAATATCTCGGTGGCAAATCCTGATATCCGTCTGAATATCCATATCGCAGAAGACAAATGTACGCTGTCGCTCGATTCAAGTGGTGAATCGCTCCATCGTCGCGGCTATCGTCAGGAGTCGGTAGAAGCTCCGCTCAATGAGGTGTTGGCTGCCGGTATGATTCTCATGACAGGATGGCAAGGCGAAACCGACTTCATCGATCCTATGTGTGGAAGCGGTACTTTGCTCGTTGAGGCAGCACTCATTGCCCACAATATGGCTCCAGGACTATTCCGTAAGGAGTATGCTTTTGAAAAATGGCCCGATTTCGATAGCGATCTGTTCGACCGCATCTATAATGACGATTCCAGCGAAAGAGAATTTACTCACCATATCTATGGCTATGACGTTGATATCAAGGCAGTCAATACAGCGCGCCTTAATGTGCGTGCTGCTGGGCTTCTCAACGATATTACCGTAGAGGAGGCTGATTTCAAAAACTTCACACAACCGAAGGAGAAAAGCATTATTGTTACCAATCCGCCATACGGAGAACGCATCTCTACCCCTGACCTGCTTGGCACTTACAAGATGATTGGCGAACGCCTGAAACATCAATTCCTCAACAACGACGCTTGGATACTCAGCTATCGTGAGGAGTGCTTCGATCAGATCGGTCTTAAGCCAAGTATCAAGATTCCCGTTTACAATGGCAGCTTGGAATGTGAGTTCCGCAAATATCAGATATTCGACGGAAAGATGAAAGACTTCCGTGCAGAAGGCGGTACCGTCAAAACCGACGAAGAGAAACGTCAGATGGCTGAGAAACGCCGCTTCAAGCAGAATCGTGAATTCAAAAAACGACTTGACGAGAAAGAAGAAAACGAAGAGGCAGACATACGCACATTCCGATTCCGCTCTTTAGAGAAACGCGAATTTAAAGGCGACCGCCGTGATGACCGCTTCCAGAAACGTGGCGGACGCAACGACCGCTATTCACGTGACGATTGTGGTGATGACCGTTATTCGCGCGATGACCGCAAACCCTATCGCAAGAGCGAGAACCGTGGGGGGCATGAGCGCTTTGACCGAAGTGGAGGTAAAAAGCAACGCGGCGGTGGACGTGGCTTTGACCGTAACAAAAGAAGATTCGAAGATGACAATGATTAAATATTGTAGTAAGGCGTTGATGGTCTGCATGACTATGTTGATGACTGTATCTCCAATGAACGCACAGAAGAATTTTACACTTGAGGACCTTAATTTCGGTGGTACAAACTATCGGAATATGGTGCCGGAGAACCGGTGGACTGCATGGTGGGGAGACCAACTTGTTCGCCTCGATGTGGATGCTTGTTATCTGGTAGATAAAGCTAACGGTAAAGAAACCCGTCTCTTTGATGTCAGCCAGATTAACCAATGGATTGCACCAACAAAGGATATTAAGGTTCGTACGCTATATAATGCAGAATTTCCATTTGCAAACAAGAGCGTTGTGGTGATTAGCCAAGGTAGCAAAACCTATATGGTCGATTTCAAAAAACATGCCTTGGTCAGCTCTTTCGAGTTGAAAGACGGTGAAAATCTGTTGGAAACCAATGCTCAACAGACAGCCTATGCTTTCTTGAAAGACAACAACCTGTTTGTCTGCAACCATAAGCAACAGACTGTGCAACTCTCAACTGACGGCAGTAGAGAAGTGGTTTATGGACAGACTGTGCATCGTGATGAGTTCGGCATCAGTAAAGGAACATTCTGGAGTCCCGATGGAAACAAACTGGCCTTTTATAGAATGGACCAGTCGATGGTGACCGATTATCCACAAGTGGATATCCCGGAAATCGGTTTCGACCCAGAAGAAAAACGTTCCTGCATCGCCACACTGGCTCCCGACAAATATCCTATGGCTGGCGAGACTTCACATCAGGTGACTGTAGGTGTGTATGACCTTACTACAGGAAAGACTATTTATCTCAAGGCTGGCGATCCCACAGACCGCTATTTCACCAATGTGGCATGGAGTCCAGACAGCAAAACGGTTTATATGTTTGAATTGAACCGCAAGCAGAACGACTGTCGCCTGGTCGCTTATAGTGCAGAAACAGGCAATAAAACTGCTGAACTCTATCGAGAAACCGACGAGAAGTATGTGGAACCTCTACATCCCATCGTCTTCTTGCCATGGGATGCTAACTCATTTATCATGCAGAGTCGTCAGGATGGATATAATCACCTGTACCTTTGTTCACTTGGCAAGCACGGTAGCAGAATGGCCGGCAATACCGAATCACTCGAAGTCAGTCAACTGACCGCTGGCAAGTGGGAGGTCCTGGAAATGATTGGTTTTAATGCCAAACAGAAGACCATCATCATTGCCAGCAACGAAAAGAGTCCTATCCAACAGAATATCTATGCGGTAAGTGTAAAGACCGGCAAACGAACATTATTAGGAAATGGCGAGGGTTGGCATAATGCCAAACTCAGCGGAAGCGGCAACTATATCCTCGATAACTATTCTACACCGACCGTTCCACGTCGTATAGAAATCGTGCAAACCACTAAGGCAATGGCCGTTTCTTATTTCCAGGCAAAAGATCCTTGGATGGGATATTCTATTCCGCAGTTCAGTTGTGGTACCATTAAAGCAGCAGATGGCGTTACCGATCTCTATTACCGTATGGTGAAACCTGCGGATTTTGATCCTAACAAGAAATATCCTACTGTAGTATATGTCTATGGTGGACCTCATGCACACAACGTCGATGCACGTTGGCATTATAGTAGCCGTGGATGGGAAAGCTATATGGCAGGCAAAGGATACATCACCTTTATCCTCGATAACCGCGGAAGTGAACATCGTGGCAAGGATTTCGAACAGGCTACATTCCATCAACTGGGACAGGAAGAAATGAAAGATCAGATGAAGGGAGTGGAATTCCTAAAGACACTATCTTATGTGGATGCAGACCGAATCGGTGTACACGGATGGAGTTTTGGTGGATTTATGACCATTTCGTTGATGACCAATTATCCCGATGTCTTCAAAGTTGGTGTGGCTGGTGGCCCTGTTATCGACTGGCATTGGTACGAAGTGATGTATGGCGAACGCTATATGGGAACTCCACAAAGCAATCCGGAAGGTTACAAAAAAACATCATTGCTCTATCAGGCTAAGAATCTCAAAGGAAAACTGCAAATCATACAGGGACTTAATGATGTGACAGTAGTGCCACAACATTGCCTCACTTTCCTTAAAGCATGTATCGCAGCAGGAACCCAGCCCGACTTCTTTGTATATCCGGGCGAACCACACAATATGCGGGGACATCAGAGCGTGCATCTGCATGAACGTATTACACAGTATTTTGAAGATTATCTGAAATGAACCAAGAAGAACAGATACTTGTGCGCATCACAGGTCAGGACCGCCCTGGATTGACGGCCTCAGTCATGGGAATCCTTGCTCGGTATGATGCGCAGATTCTCGATATCGGTCAGGCCGATATCCACTCAACACTTTCGTTGGGAATACTCATGCGCTTGAAGGAAGCACATTCCGGACAAGTCATGAAAGAACTTTTGTTTAAAGCCACAGAACTGGGAGTCAACATCGGATTCTCGCCTATTACTGATGATGAATATGAAGACTGGGTGGGACATCAAGGCAAAAACCGTTATATCCTAACAGTTATGGGACGCCAGTTGGATGCACGGCAGATAGAGGCAGCATCGCTGATTATCACCGAGCAGGGGCTTAATATCGACAGCATCCTCAGACTGACAGGTAGAAAGAGCATCAAGAATCCAACAAACCATGTGCGAGCTTGTATCGAATTCTCTCTCCGTGGCGAACCCAACAACCGCAAGGAGATGCAAAGCAAACTCATGCAGGTGTCGAAAGATATGGAAATTGATTTCTCGTTCCAACGCGACGATATGTTCCGCAGAATGCGACGGCTCATCTGTTTTGATATGGACTCGACACTTATACAAACTGAATGTATCGACGAACTGGCAGATCGGGCAGGAGTAGGTGCAGAGGTGCGCGCCATTACCGAGAGTGCTATGCGTGGTGAAATAGACTTCAAAGAGAGCTTCACCAGACGCGTTGCATTGTTGAAGGGATTGGATGTCAGCGTGATGAAGGATATTGCTGAACATCTCCCAATAACAGAAGGTGTGGACCGACTGATGACTATCCTCAAGCGTTACGGGTATAAGATTGCCATCCTCAGCGGAGGATTTACCTATTTTGGCGAATATCTCCAACGTCGATATGGTATTGACTATGTCTATGCTAACGAACTGGAGATTGACGATAACGGCAAGTTGACTGGACGTTATGTTGGGGATATAGTTGACGGACACCGGAAAGCGGAACTCCTCAAACTCATCGCTCAGGTAGAGAAAGTCAATCTTGCACAGACCATTGCCGTAGGTGATGGAGCCAACGACTTGCCCATGATATCAGAAGCAGGACTGGGTATCGCATTCCATGCCAAACCGCGCGTGGTTGCCAATGCCAAGCAAAGCATCAATACCATTGGACTTGACGGCGTGCTTTATTTCCTTGGATTTAAAGATTCCTACCTTGGCGAGCAAGGCAAGTTATAAAATAACCATTCCATTAATATAATAAGGTGTAACAAGATATGAAAATATTACTTTTAGGCAGCGGCGGACGTGAACACGCCCTGGCATGGAAAATCTCCCAAAGTCCGAAATGTGAGCAACTCTACATCGCCCCAGGCAATGCCGGTACTGGCAACTGTGGTGAGAATGTGGCCATGAAGGCTGATGACTTCGAAACCATCAAGACTTTCTGTGTAGAGAAAGCCATAGATATGGTTGTCGTAGGTCCAGAAGACCCATTGGTAAAAGGTATTTATGATGAGTTGAAAGCCGATTCACGCACCAAGGACATCCCAGTGATAGGTCCTTCTAAACAAGGTGCAGTACTGGAAGGATCGAAAGACTTTGCAAAAGCATTTATGCAACGTCATCAGATTCCTACTGCACGCTATCAGACTTTTGACGGGGAACATCTTGAAGACGGATTGCGTTTCCTCGAAACCTTGCAAGCTCCATACGTGCTGAAGGCAGATGGACTCTGTGCAGGCAAGGGCGTCTTGATTCTGCCTACACTTGAAGAAGCGCAAAAGGAACTCATAGATATGCTTGGCGGAATGTTTGGCAATGCCTCTTCGCAAGTGGTTATTGAGGAATTCTTGAGTGGTATTGAGTGCTCGGTGTTCGTGCTGACCGATGGCGATCACTATAAAATTCTGCCTGAAGCCAAGGACTATAAGCGCATTGGCGAACATGATACCGGTTTGAATACTGGTGGTATGGGTAGTGTTACACCTGTACCTTTCGCCACTAAGGAGTGGATGCAGAAGGTGGAGGACCGTATTATCCGTCCTACTGTGGAAGGTTTGAAAGCTGAAAATATTGACTATAAGGGATTCATATTCTTCGGTCTTATCAATGTTGAAGGGGAACCGATGGTTATCGAATACAACTGCCGTATGGGTGACCCAGAAACCGAAAGTGTCATGTTGCGATTGAAAAGCGATATCGTAGATTTGTTTGAGGGAGTGGCTGAAGGCAATCTCGACGAGCGCGAAATAGCTTTTGACGAACGAGCTGCTGTATGTGTTATGCTTGTTAGCGGTGGTTATCCGCAGGAATATAAGAAAGGCTATCCTATTACCGGTATTGAGCAAGTGGAGGGAAGTATCGTGTTCCATAGCGGAACTGCCCTTAAGGATGGTCAGGTGGTAACCAATGGCGGACGTGTAATTGCCGTTTCGTCTTATGGTAAGGACAAGGCCGAGGCTCTGCAGAAATCATTTGAAGAAGCCCAGAAAATTCAGTTTACCGACAAGTATTTCCGTCGTGATATAGGTGCAGACCTTTAAGCGATAGCTCTCAAGCATGACGAAACTACTGCAGAATAGAATAGCAGAAAGCAAACTCACACTACCTGTCACCGTACTTTGTGTGACGGGGGTGTGGTTATTGGCAGGACTCACACAAGGAGATTGGTGGGCATCTTTTGCGTGCTTTGTTGTCTCGACCTATCTGATGATAGAGTTGAACAACAGCAATGCGCTCATTCGTATTTATTCACGTATGGTGTCGTGTGTCTTCTTGGTACTTTCGGCAGTGGCATGTCCATTGTTTGCTTCAACCGAAGGTGCATGGGTACAAGTGTGTGTGGTTGGTGCCTTGCTGATGATTTTCCGAACATATCAAGATGGCACATCGGTGGGAAGTTCCTATTATGCCTATCTGTGTATAGGACTTGCCAGTTTGTCATTTGTCCAGATAGTATGTTTGATACCATTACTGTTGTTGATGCATGGTGTTGTGCTTCACTCTTTGTCGTGGCGTACATTTTTTGCCGGCTTCTTTGGCTTGCTCACTCCCTATTGGTTTTGGACATGCTGGTCGGTGTATCAACAGAGTATCGACCAGATAACTGACCATTTCATGGCATTGACAGAATGGAGTCAACCCTTTGACTTCAGCGCGTGGGATGGGAGTCAGGTTGCTGTGCTGTTGCTATTGGCGCTGATAAGTGTAATAGGTATAGTGCATTATATTCGCACAAGTTATCTCGACCGCATACGTGTGCGTCAACTTTACCATGTCTTCAGTTGGTCGGTATTGCTGATGTTTGCATGTTTGTTGCTACAGCCAACGCTTTACAACATTCTTACTCGCATGCTTATTGTATTTGTGTCGCCCTTGCTGGCCCATTATCTGGCGCTTACCCATACCCGTATCACTAATATCACCTTCCAGGTGTTGCTATTCATGGCTGTACTTCTGACAATTTATAATCTATGGACATCATCACTACTTTTCTGATTAGTTATGGTTATTGGGGAATGCTTATAGCTGCTTTTGTGGCTGGTTCGTTCTTCCCTTTTTCCAGTGAAGCTGTCATGGTGGGACTGATGGCGGCAGGGCTTGACCCTATAGGCCTTATAGTCTATGGTACGATAGGTAATGTGTTGGGATCATGTTTCAATTATGGCGTTGGACGAATGGGTCGTTTGGAGTGGATAGAGAAGTATCTCCACGTCAAGAAAGAGAGTATCGACAAGGCTACGCGTTTCATGGGTGGCCGTGGTGCATGGATGGGATTCTTTGCCTTTCTGCCTATTTTGGGCAGTGGTATTACCATCGCTCTTGGCTTGATGCGTGCCAATATAGTCATCTCATTGGTCAGCATCAGCATAGGTAAGTTACTACGCTATGTGTTGCTCATCTATGGTGCAAGCATCTTTATCTAGTTAAAATTGCTGAAAGATACGGCGCTTCGATAGAAATATTGTACTTTTGTATTTTATTAGGTAATTAAGATCATAATTAATAATACACAATGAAACAATTTCGACTGTTAGACAATATACTGGGGTGGGTCACCTTTTTGATTGCCGCCTTTGTTTATTGCTCTACCATTGAACCGACAGCCTCTTTCTGGGACTGTCCCGAATTTATCTCTACGGGCTATAAACTCGAAGTCGGACATCCACCGGGTGCACCGTTCTTCATGCTTACCGCCAATCTGTTTTCACATTTTGCCAGCGACCCCTCGCAGGTAGCACGTATGGTCAATACGATGAGCGCATTGCTCTCGGCAGTAACCATTCTGTTCCTGTTCTGGTCTATCTCGCATCTTGTTCGACGCTTGTTGGTCAAGGATTGGAGCGAGTTGACACCCGCCAAAACCATAGCCATTGAAGGCTCGGCACTGGTAGGTGCGCTGATTTATACGTTCAGCGATACCTTCTGGTTCTCAGCTGTTGAGGGTGAGGTATATGCCTATTCTTCGGCATTTACCGCTTTGGTATTCTGGCTGATCCTGAAGTGGGAAGAACATGCCGACGAGCCTCATTCCGACCGTTGGCTGGTGCTTATCATGTATATGACAGGCCTCTCGATTGGTGTTCACTTGCTCAACTTGTTGTGTCTGCCTGCCATCGTGCTGGTATATTACTATCGCAAGTGTCCCCAGCCCGATTCACGTAAAGATCTGTATGGCTCTATTGCCGCTTTGGTGATATCAGTAGTTATCTTGGGCGCTGTGCTCTATGGTCTTGTGCCGGGTATTGTTCGTGTGGGTGGATGGTTCGAACTGTTGTTTGTCAACGTGTTTGGTTGTCCGTTCAATACAGGTGAGATTGTTTATATCATCCTGCTTATTGCCACATTGGTATGGGCGATCTATGAGTCCTACAAGGATCAAAGTCTGAAACGTCAGAATATAGCATTTCTGTTGTCTGTAGCCATGTTGGGTATTCCTTTCTTTGGCTATGGCTGGTCAGCAGTGCTTATCGGCATTGTTGTATTGGCTCTGATTTGGCTGGTACTTCAATATAAGCGCCAAGGCAAGTTGCTCATCACTTCACGTATCAAGAATACATCTCTGCTCTGCATGATGATGCTCCTCATTGGTTATTCGTCATATGCTGTCATCGTCATTCGTTCGGCAGCCAATCCACCAATGGACCAGAACTCTCCAGAGGATATATTTACCCTTGGCGACTATCTGGCTCGTGACCAGTACGGACAGCGTCCGTTGCTTTACGGTCAGGCTTATACCTCACAGGTGGCTTTGGAGAAGGCGGGCGACTATTGCCGTCCAGTCTCAACAAAGGGCGCACCTGTTTGGCAGCGCAAGGAGAAAGCATCTGCCGACGAGAAGGATGAATACTTCGTAGCACGTACTAAGGACGACTATGTATATGCTCAGAATATGCTGTTCCCGCGTATGTGGGATTCAGGTAAGGCTGCTTCATATCGTAGTTGGTTGGGCGAAGAACCCGATGGAAGTGAAGAAGCATACGATCGTTGTGGCGAGATGGTTACGGTGAAGATGCCGAGCATGTTGCAGAACATTCGTTTCTTCCTCTCATACCAGTGCAATTTCATGTATTGGCGCTATTTCATGTGGAATTTCGCAGGCCGTCAGAATGATATTCAAGGTCAGGGCGAATTGGAACATGGTAACTGGATAAGTGGTTTCAGTTGGTTGGACAACTGGCGTCTGGGAGACCAATCGACATTGCCCGATGAGTTGAAAAACAACAAAGGCCACAATGTATTCTATATGATGCCATTGATGCTCGGTCTTATCGGACTCTTCTGGCAGTCGTGGTACACTCGCAAACGTCGTGTGCCCGGTAGCGACAAAGAAGATATAGAACCAGTGGGCATCCGCCAGTTCTGGGTTGTGTTCTTCCTGTTCTTCATGACAGGTTTGGCTATTGTCATCTACCTTAATCAGAATCCTGAGCAGGTACGTGAACGCGACTATGCTTATGCGGGTTCGTTCTATGCTTTTGCCATCTGGTGTGGTATGGGTGTTGCAGCTCTCATCGACCTGTTGAACCGCAAGCTGAAGAAAGAAAATGTGTTGGTTGCCGCAGTTATTGCTGTAGTGGCATTGGCTGTTCCCATACAAATGGGTAGTCAGACATGGGATGATCATGACCGAAGTGGTCGTTATTCGTGCCGTGACTTTGGACAAAACTATCTGATGTCGCTGCAGAATGAGGGCAATCCTATCATCTATACCAATGGTGATAACGATACATTCCCCTTGTGGTACAATCAGGATGTAGAAGGTGTGCGCACCGATGCGCGCGTTTGCAACCTGTCGTATCTGCAGACCGATTGGTATATAGACCAGATGCGTCGTCCTGCTTATACCTCTCCTGGCATTCCCATTAAATGGAATCGTTTGGAGTATGTTACTGGTACCAACGAGTATGTGCCCATCGATCCTCATATGAAGCAGGCTGTTCTTGATTTCTATAAGCAAGATCCCGAAACTGCCAAAGCACAGTTTGGTGATGATCCATTTGAGTTGAAGAATGTATTGAAGTATTGGGCACGTTCCAAAAATTCAGAACTCCACGTCATTCCAACCGACACACTCTATATGACTATCGACAAGGAGGCAGTACGCAAGAGTGGTATGATGATGGCAAGTGATAGCATTCCCGACCGCATGGTTATCTCGCTTGCAGGCAAGAGTGCACTCTACAAAGGCGACTTGATGATTCTGGAGATGTTGGCTGAGTGTAACTGGAAACGCCCCATCTACGTGGCTGCAACTGTTGGTGAGAGTAGTTATATCAACCTTGGCAACAATGTGGTGACTGAAGGATTGGCATATCGTATCACACCATTCACTACCAATGCTCAAGGCGCACGCAACTTCGATACGAAGCGCACCTATGATAACGTGATGCATCGTTTCAAGTTTGGTGGACTCAACCAAAAGGGCATATATATCGATGAGACTGTGATGCGCATGTGCTACAGTCATCGTCGCATCATGTCGCAGTTGGCCAACAAACTCATCGAGGAAGGTGACAAGAAGCGTGCCGCTGAAGTTCTTGCCTACATTGACAAGATGCTTCCTTCATATAATATCCCGCATGAATTCTCATCGGGTTCGCTTGATATTGCAGAAGGATGGTATCAGGTAGGTCAGAAGCAGAAAGCCATCAAGGTGCTCAATGAGATGTGGCACAATTCTCAGCAATACCTCAATTGGTACAACAACCTCAATGCTGAGCAGTTTGCCTTCTCTAAGAATAATGCTTATGCCCATGCTTACTATTTGCAGCAGATACTTCTCGTGGCTCAGCAGATAGATCAGCAATGGTTCAACAAACACTACGAGCAGTATAGCCGCATGATACGCACCTTTGAGGAGCGTGGCGGTGCACAGGGCATAGATCGCTGATCGTGGATAGTGATAATATGAAAAGTATTAACTGCAAGTGATAATAGAACAACCGGCAATATGGCTAAGGTGGCTATATCCCAGAGCCACTTGGCGGATGAACCGTCACGAACGGTCAGTATATCTGACCTTCGATGACGGTCCCATCCCCGAGGCCACGCCATTTATTCTTGATACGCTTAGACATTATGGCATCAAAGCCACCTTTTTTATGGTGGGCGACAATGCTCGTAAGTATCCCGAATTGTTGCAGCGTGTCATCGACGAAGGTCATCGGGTGGGTAATCATACACACAACCATATTAGTGGTTTCCGTCATAGCATCCATCAGTATTGCTATAATGTAGAAAAGGCTAATGCCTATCTTCATACTGATTTGGTGCGCCCGCCACATGGTTGGATGCGATGGGAACAGTATGCCATCTTAGGTCGAAAGTATCGCATAGTGATGTGGGATCTTGTCACGCGAGACTATTCCAAGTGGATGACGGCAGAAGATGTGTTGGCTAATGTGAAACGCTATGCTCGCAACGGTTCCATCATCACATTCCACGATTCTCTCAAGAGTATTGATAAACTGAAAACGGCATTGCCAGCAAGTATAGAATGGTTGCGTGAGCAAGGCTATGAATTTAAGGTGTTCGAATGAACACCTTTTTTTGTTTCTGTACAATCATAATATGTACGCGCACGCATACTCATGCGTGCGTATGTGCGCAGGTGCACATGCGATGCTGTAAAAACAGAATATATGACTGTAAATGTAGGATTTGCAGCACACCACCGCATCTTTGAATGTGATGGATGCCCATGTTCGGACCATACAGAATATGGTTTATTCCTGTTCCTTTCTCATGCTGAATTCACATCCACAATACTGCTGGTTGTAAAACTGGTATTGCTTTAACAGTTCGTTGCGACGCTCCTGCAGTCCTCCTTTGCGCCAGTTTTGCGCCCAGAAGTGGATGCCTGGCACAGCCTCTTCTGCCATTTTTCCTGCTGCTGCTATTTGGTCAAGACTCTTCCAACGTGATGTGGCAAGGGTGGTGGCAATCGTGGTAAAACCACGTCGTTGTGCCTCCATGGCAGTGGCAATGAGTCGCATACGGAAACATTGCAGACAGCGGCCTCCCCGTTCAGGTTCGCCCTCCAGCCCTTTGATAGCCGCAAGCCATGTTTCATGATTGTAGTCGCCATCTATCCACTCGATGCCGAGTGAAGTGGCATGGCGCTTGCTTTCTTCTTTGCGGATTTCATATTCTTCATGTGGCCAGATGTTTGGATTGAAGTAGAAGATAGTTGGGCGCACATCGTGTGCCATCATCCATTCTACAATGGCTGAAGAACATGGAGCACAACAGGCATGTAGCATGATGCGGTTGATGCCTTCTGGAATTTCGATATCGTTTTTCTTTTTTTTCATTGTGTAGTATAGGATGTCTGTGTCAGCAACAATTCTATGGTCCGTCAATTAACTTTCCAAACTTTCAAGCCGATAGTGTTCTGCTCGAAAAATGGTGTGCAAACAAAGGTTGCGTCATTGAGCCAAGCATAACAACTCTCGGTGGGTGCCTCAAACACAGGTGTTGTGTTGAAGTAGAAACCCGTTTTCCCGTTGGGAAGGATAGGGTTGGCCAGAACTCCCTCGTTACGCACATGAATCATCACTCCATCTGCTGTACGGATGTTGTAGATGGCTTCAAGATGAGTACGGTTGCGTATGGTATCTACCAGTTGATAGTCTGCACCGCCTGCCAAGACATCTCCTTTGAAACTGCCGCTGTTGGGATGTGTTCCTTCGAAGTGTCCGCCTATAATCGGTATGACGATGCGTTTGCCCATAGCAGTATTTCCCAATGTTTGTGCTGGTGAACATGCTACATGTAATGTCAGTACGTGAGTGAGTTGTGGCGTAGTTGGTTCCTGAGCCATGGCCGTTAGTGGCGTGGCAAGCATCAGTAGCCAAGCCATTGTTGTCATCAAGTGTAGAATAGTCTTTTTCATTGTCAGCCGTTGAATTGTTGGTTGATCTGCAAAGTTACTATCTTTTTTCTTTATACCCAAATCTAATGGCAGATTTGCACCAAAACATGAGGTGCCGATATTCCGTTATGTTAAAATGATGTGGCGCCATAATTGCTACCTTTGCACCGGCAATCAAAAATCATTTCTATAGACGAATGAAGAGATGCACGACCACAATACCGACTTTCATAAACACAAATCATAATTATCAATTTAGGTTTGAGGCAATGTCCATCGTGATGGTGGGTGTTGCCTTTTGATATTTTTATGGCTCTTGCAAACGACAATGCTATTCCTGTTTATGGACGATACTATTGGTGCTGTTTTCCTTCGGGATGCCTTCGGGATCCGTTCGGGATGTGTTTTATGTCGGTAGGATAGTATCATTCCCGATGGCTGAAGTATAGAAGAAAAAGCGATAAACATCCTTTGTGGATTGAAGAGAAAAGTGTATCTTTGCTGCATCTTTCTGAAAGATGCGATAGAATATGAAGTGGAATAGACGTAGAAAGATACTCGTAGTATTCTTGGTAATCGTTGTTGCCGTACAAGGTATAGGTGGGTTGGGTGACTATTATGCCCAAGCGGTTTATCCATGTGTTGCTACCGTTTTGACATTCTTGTCAGGATATGTGCCCTTTGCCATAGGCGACTTGTTTATAGCCTTGAGTATCATCGGTATTGTGGCATTTCCGTTCTATGCTGTTCGTCGGAAGAATAAAACTGTGGGCTATGCCATTGCTGGGGTGGGTGAGTATCTGTTGTGGGTCTATGTGTGGTTCTATCTGGCATGGGGATTAAACTATGCCCAGTCTGATTTTTATCATCGAAGTCATACACCCCGTTATGAAGCCAACAATGATCAACTGCGACATTTTGCATGGCGTTATGCCGATAGCTTGAATGCCACTTATAGTAAAACAGCCATTTATGATACTCTGCGAGTGCCGTCTTTGGTGGTGGCAGGTTATAAGCGTTTAGCCCAGCAGAAGATGGGTGTCCATGCCCCTTTCCATGTTCATACGCAAGCCAAGACCATGCTTTTCACTCCATTGAGTTCCAAGGTAGGAGTGACCGGCAGTATGGGTCCTTTCTTCTGCGAGTTTACGCTCAATGGCGATTTGCGTGCCCACGAGTATCCATCCACGTTTGCCCACGAGTATGCTCATCTACTTGGCATCACCAACGAGGGTGAAGCCAATTTCTATGCCTATCAGGTTTGTACATCATCTGCCGACCGCACGATGCGCTTTTGTGGCTATTATGCCATCTTCTTTCATGTGTTGCGTAGTGTAGATGCTGTACTTGGTGATGAGGCAGCCGAAGATTTCCTGCAATATGTACGACCGGAAATCAGGCAGATGGCATCTGCCGACCGCAACTATTGGCGTTCGAAATACAGTACCTGGTTGGGCAACTTGCAAAATGCGGTCTATGAGTTTTATCTGAGAACCAATCGGGTTGATGGCGGACGGAAGAGTTATTCGCAAGTGGTGGCGCTGATACTCTCATGGGAGCAACGCCAAGGACAGATGCAACGCCGTTGAATAGACTATAAAACAATGTGTTATAGACGGATAGGTGATGGCTGATACAAAAAAAACTGGGCGTGTCTCGCGACAATCCCAGTTTCTGTTTTCTAACTAACTTATTATCAACTATTCATTACTCTTTCTTTGTTATGCACAAAATTATTTCTTGTTTGCTGATGCAAAGGTATGTACATTTTATGATAAAAAACAGAAAATGGATGAAAAAACACACGTAAACGTTTGCGCCATTGCGAGTTTTTTTGTATTTTTGCAGCAATGAACAATAGAAAGCAACACAGAACATCGTTGAAGGACCTGGCTAAAGAGCTCAATGTGAGTATTGCTACAGTCAGTCGTGCCCTGCGCAGTTCTTCGGAAATAGGCCATGAAATGCAGGAAAAGGTGAAGGCTTTAGCCAAACTACGCAACTATCGCCCCAACCCTTTTGCACAGAGTTTGCGTAAAGAAGCTCCGAAGATTATTGGCGTGGTGCTGCCCAATTTGGTGACCCACTATTATGCTGCGGTACTCGATGGCATAGAAGATGAGGCCAAACGATCGGGCTATAGCGTCATTAGTGCCAATAGCCATGAATCATTTGATATTGAAACACAAGCCATCGACAACTTTATCAATCTCCATGTGGAGGGCATTATAGCTTGTTTGTCACAATCCACTACTGATTACAGCCACTTTGAGGAGATTGCAGAGATGGGCATTCCTCTGGTATTCTTTGGTCGTACTTGTCTGAAAGAGCGCTTCTCGTGTGTCACAGCCAATGGTGACCAAGCCGCCCAGATGGCTACTCAGCATTTGATAGATACCGGTAGTCGTCGCATAGCCTTTATCGGCGGTCCTAACCACCTCGATATGGTTCAGCGTCGTAAACATGGTTATCTTGAAGCACTTCGTGAAAATCAGATTCCCATCGAGCGTGAACTTGTGAAATGCGGATCGATAGATTATGATGCCGTACTTTCCAATACTGTTACTCTACTTAAAGAGCAGAAACCTGATGCCATAGTGGCTTTCAACGATATCATCACCTTTGCCGCATTCAATGCCATTCGTGAGGCAGGATTGCGCATACCCGACGATGTGGCACTCATCGGCTTTACCGATGACGTGCATGCTGCATTCGTCACGCCGCAAATGTCAGCCATCGTCGATCAGGCTCACCAAATGGGTGCAACAGCCTGTCAATTGCTGCTCAAGAATATTGCAGGAGATACAGGCGTATATCACAAAATTGTGCCACAAAAGTTGGTCATCCGTGGTACCTCGGCTAAAAAACCGCAGTAAGTAGTAGGTCGAGGACCAAAAAAGGCTGACTATGTTTGGTCTTTTCAATAAAAAAGAGTACATTTGCACCATATTATATATAACTCGTAAAACCTAAAATAAATGCCTCTGGCATTGATGCTAATGACTGTAAATATGAGAAGGATGATCATGTTACTGACGCTGATGGTCAGCTTTGTGCTGACAGTCGGTGCTGCTATTGATGACATTAAGTTTAGCCGACTTGATACCCGTGACGGACTGAGCAACTCACAGATTCTTTGTGTGAAGCGCGACTCCAAGGGATTTGTATGGATAGGAACTCCCTATGGCCTTAATCGATACGACGGATATCGTATCAAGACATTCTACTCATATGCCAAAGATACCACAACGCTACGCAACAATTATGTGGATGAGATCTATGAGGCATACGATGGAAAACTATGGTTGAAGCAGGGTATGAACTATACCATCTTCGACCCAGTAACCGAGTCATGTGACAGACATCCTGAGCGTTGGTTGCAGCAACACGGCGTGGCGGGTGGTATCGAGCGCCTTTATATAGACAAGCATCATCATTTTTGGGTAAAAACCTATGATACTGGTTTCTGGCATTACAATCCTTATACCAAAGAAGCCAAGCAGTTTAATTTCGGTTATGGCCGCCAAGAGTTCAATTCCGACTTTGGTGTATCGAGTTTTGCAGAGATAGGCAAGAGCTTGTTGGTATCTTCACACAATGGTGAGGTGTTCTGTTTCAACAGAGAGAAAAACTGGATTAGTTGGAAAGATGCTTATATTCGTGAGAAAGGATTCTTCAACAATCAGGAATGTAAGTTGCGTACCGATGCCGATGGTAATCTCTGGATGATAACCGTGGTAGGCTGTTTTGTGAAGTCGAAAGGACGTTGGATTCTTTCTTATAAAGAACTGGCGAAACGCTGGGGCGTGGAATTGCCTGACGGGCTGAGCATTTGGGATATTTGTTCGGATAGCAAAAAGCGCGTTTGGATAGCTACCGACCATACAGGACTCTTTCTTGTTGACCGCCAAGCGCATGAGGTGCGCCAGTTCTTGACTCAGAAAAACGACGGTACGTCTATCAGCGAAAACACCCTCCGCATTCTTTATCGCGACCAGCAGGGTCGTATTTGGATTGGTACCTATATGAATGGCGTCAATATGTTTAAGGAGGGACTCTCCAATTTCCGCCATCTTGATCTGGGAAATATCACCACCATCACTTCCGATAAATCCTTCTTCTGGCTGGGAACCAATGATGCAGGTATCATTCGCATGGATCGTAAAACTGGCGAACAGGTTGTTTTCGACCGCAACAACAGTGGCATTGCCACCAATACCATGGTCAGTTCGTTGGTTTCACGTGACGGTACCGTATGGTTTGGAACCTATGAAGGTGGACTGATACGTTTCCGTGGTGGTGCTATCACTAATTTCCGCTCATCGGGTAAACCGGGTGAATTGGCCAATAACAATATCTGGTCGATATGTGAAGACCGTCAGGGCAATATCTGGATTGGCACATTGGGTAACGGTATTCAGCGCTTAACCCGTGCAGGACGCTTTGGCACACCTATCACCAGCCATAACTCTATCTTGGTATCAGACTATATCTCGACTGTCAATTTGACGAAGAAAAACTGGTTGATGGTATCCCATTCCAATTTCTATTCGATTGTGAATCCTGTTTCTGGCAAGATTATCAATCGCAATATTATTGACAATAAAGAGGGCATCGGTATTACCGAATCCTCAATATGTACTATGGAGGACAGTCGGGGACTTGCCTGGCAGGGCTCTTCATCGGGTGCAACCATCTGGGACACGAAGACCAATGCTGTCTATCTGATTGATATGCGTTCCGGACTCATTGGTTCTACCGTCAATGCCATGGTGGAAGACAACAACCACACGGTATGGTTGGTGACTGATCATGGCGTATCAAACGTCATCCCGCAGCAAAAAGACGGACGATGGAACTTTATCATCCGCACTTTCAATAGCAACGACGGTCTCCAGAACGGTCCGTTCAACCAGCGTGCCATCTGTAAGACTGCCGATGGACTTATCTTGGTGGGTGGTCAGGAAGGTCTTGATGTCATCAATCCGAAGCTGATGCGCGAAGAGAAGTATAAGGAATATCCCGTATTCAGCGGCCTGAAACTCTTTGAACAGGACGTAAAGGTTGGTGAAAAGATTGACGGTCGCATCATATTACGTAAGGCACTGAACATCTGTCGTGCCGTTCGCTTGAAATACAACGACCAGTTTACCATTCAGTTGGGAAGTTCCAATGGCGAAATCCATCACCGCTCGCGCTTCCTCTATCGCCTCGATGGTGTGAACAACGACTGGATTAGAACCGAAGAAGCCAACCCCAACATTACTTATATGAGTCTGCCTTCAGGATCTTATACCCTGCGCGTACGCATGCTCAACGACGATGGTACCATTGGTAGTGAAGAGGCAACACTCACCATTATTATACAGCCTCCGTTCTGGCGTTCATGGTGGATGATCATGATGCTGTTGCTGGTTGCCGCCTTTGGCATTTGGTGGAGGCGCAAGAATTATATGCGTCGTCAGGCTAAACGCCAAGCCGCCATCGCATTGCGCCTTGAGATGGAGAAGCGTCAATGGATGGCAGAGATGAAAGCATCGATGGCAGCAGAACAGCCAGCAAAAGGAGATGCTGTTGTTGAAGAACCTGTGCGCCACCTTATGATGCATACGGAATATGCCGACCTTGTAGCAGTGATTAAGAAGCAATGTGCTGAATATGTGAAAGGCAACAAGGGTGTAAAGATTAGCAATGTCATGCTTATCGACGAACTCTTTATGGAGTTTGACGTCGTTCTGATCAAGCGCATGCTCAACATCTTGTTTACCAATTCACAGAAATTTGCCGCCAAGAACTGCCACATTAGTGTTGGGCTCATTCGAAAGGACAATGGTAACGTACAGATTCAAGTGGCTGACAATGGTATCGGAGTGGCTGATGAGTATAAACCACATATGTTTGACCATACAGCAGGTGTTGACGAACTCGAACTCGCTCTTGTCAAAGACATCATAGTGGCACATGGTGGCACCATCGAAGTGAAGGACAATCCTGGTGGCGGAACCATCATGGTGATCGACTTGCCAGCAAAAGGCATGGTGGAAGAAGCTGAAATTATGGACGACGACCATGCTGACGATGAAATAAAATAATTGAAAAAAGTAGTATATAATAACCCTAAATGATCAAATGAATATTATTAAAACCCTCATGGTCGGTGCGTTCTCAATGACCGCATTGACAATGGCTGCAGCAGAAGTGCAGCAGAATGGCAACAAGGTAATGGTCAAACCCGATGGTGGTCAGGCCAAAGTTATCTGTCTTGAGGTGATGAACGACAACATCATCCGTGTGCGCGCCACATCCGAGAGTGCATTACCTGTCAAGAAACCCAGTCTGATGATTGTACCGCAGATAGCTCCCGCAAAAAATAACTATACGATAAGTGAGGACGAGCAGTCTGTAATAGTCAAAGCGAAGAATGTGACTGCCGTAGTCAATAAGGCAACGGGTGCGATCGTATTTTTTGATGCCACAGGAAAACAACTGCTTAAAGAGGCTAAGGATGGCAAGAAATTCCAGAACTTCACAGTCCCTGAGCGCGAATACGGTGTACGCAACATCGGTGGAGTGACCGAAGAGATGAAGCACGGACTGACTTGGCAGATGCTTTTCGACAGTCCTTCCGATGAAGCCTTCTATGGATTGGGACAGCATCAGTCTGAGGAATTTAATATGAAAGGCAAAAACGAAGACCTGTTCCAATATAACACCAAGGTCTCTATTCCTTTCGTACTCTCCAACAAGAACTATGGTATCCTGTGGGACAGCTACAGTTATTGCCGCTTTGGCAATCCCAACGACTATTTGCAGCTGAACCGCGCCTTCAAACTCTACGACCGTCGCGGTAAAGAAGGTCATCTGACTGGTACCTACGTCGATAAGAATGGTAAGAAAGTGGTGCGCGATGAGGATAGCATCTATTATGAGTATGCTTGTCCTCCAACTTCAGAAATTGCCAACAAGACCGATAATGGCGGCCTGAAGAACCTCCCCAAGGGCTTCAATCTCCAAGGTGCCACTGTGACATACGAAGGATTTATCGAGCCTGAATGTTGTGGTCGTTGTGCCAAGGCTGGCAAGAATGAGAAGCAACTCTATCAGTTTATCCTCTACTATGCCGGTTATATCAAGGTGTATATCGATGGCAAGGAGGTGGTGCCTGAGCGTTGGCGTACCGCATGGAACCCCAACAGCTATAAGTTTAGCACCGAACTGACCAAGGGTAAGAAGGCACAGTTGCGCATTGAGTGGCAACCCGATGGTGGCGATTCCTATTGCGGACTGCGTGTCTCACAACCTCGCAATAAGACAGAGCGTGAGCAACTCAGCATCTGGAGCGAGATGGCGCGCGATATGGATTACTACTTCATTGCAGGTCAGAATTTCGATGATGTCATCAGCGGCTATCGCACTTTGACAGGAAAAGCATCGCTCTATCCGAAATGGGTGCTCGGCTTCTGGCAGAGCCGCGAACGCTATCAGAGCAGTCAGGATATCGAGGATAACCTCGCAGAGTTCCGTCGTCGCCACATTCCTATCGACAATATCGTGCAGGACTGGAACTACTGGAATCTGCCCGATTGGGGTGCTCACGACTTTGAAGCAAGCCGTTATCCCAACCCACAGGCTATGCTCGACTCTGTTCACGCTATGCACGGACGCTTCATGATTAGTGTATGGCCTAAGTTCTACGACACCACCGAACACTATAAGGAACTCGACGAGAAGGGATGGATGTATCGTCAGGCTGTCAAGGACGATATCCACGACTGGCTTGGCTTCCGTGGTTCGATGTATGATGCCTATGATGAAGGAGCTCGCAAACTGTTCTGGAAACAGATGGACGACCATCTCTATAGCAAGTTTAATAAGAATGGTGTGCCTGGCGTCGATGCTTGGTGGATGGATGCCTCAGAGCCTAATGTGCGCGACTGCACTCCGATGTGGTATCGCAAAGCACTTTGCGGACCTACTGCCCTCGGCACTTCTACCGAATATTTCAATGCCTATTCTACCGTCAATGCCGATGCTATCTACAACGGACAGCGTTCGGTATGGAAGGGTAAAGCCAACGAACCTCGTGTGTTCCTGCTCACCCGTAGCGGTTTCGCTGGTGAACAGCGCTATTCTACAGCCACTTGGAGTGGTGATATCGGCACCCGTTGGGAGGATATGCGCGCTCAGATGACAGCCGGACTCAACTATTCTATGTCGGGTGTGCCTTTCTGGGGAATGGACCAAGGTGGCTTCTGTGTAGAAAACCGCTATGTTGCGGCTCAGAAACTCTTCAACGAAACAGGTGAAGAGAACGAAGATTTGAAGGAATGGCGTGAACTCCAGGCTCGCTGGAATCAGTTTGGAGCCTTCATCCCCTTGTTCCGTTCGCATGGTCAGTGGCCTACTCGCGAAATCTGGAACATCGCTCCCGACAATCATCCTGCCTATAAGTCGTTTGTTTATTACGACCAGTTGCGCTATCGCTTGATGCCTTATATGTACAGCATGGCTGCATGGGCTCACTTCAAAGACTATACGCTGATGCGTGCACTCGTTATGGATTTCAATGGCGATAAGGAAGTGGAGAATATCGGCAACCAGTGGATGTTTGGTCCTGCGCTCATGGCTTGTCCTGTTGGCTACTACAAGGCTCGCAACCGTAGCGTATATTTCCCCAAACAGTGTGGTTGGTATGATTTCTATACTGGCGAACACTATGATGGTGGTCAGCATTTGGTAGTTGATGCACCCTACGAGAAGATTCCTGTTTTCGTACGTGAAGGTGCCATCATTCCATTTGGTCCTGCCATGGAGTGGTGCGACGAGAAACCTGCCGAACTCATCAATCTCTATGTCTATGAGGGTCAGGACGGATCGTTCCAACTCTACGAAGACGAGGGAACCAACTACAACTACGAGAAGGGTAAGTATGCCACCATCGAGATTACCTATAACGATGCCGACAAAACTGTCAGCTTCGGCAAGCGCAATGGTGCTTTCAAGGGTATGCTGAAAAACCGTCGTTTCAATGTAGTACTCGTGAAGAAAGACCAGCCCCGCGACCTCAACCTCGACAATCCTGAGGGTAAAATGGTGCAGTACAGCGGTAAGGCTGTTAGCGTGAAACTCTGATTTTAAAGATATTGCAATAGGAGGGGTGTGCCATACGGCACACCCCTCTTGTCTTATATAATACCCAATGACTACCCATTGACCACCTGCATAACCATCGTACTGACATCGCCCTTCTTCTATATACAAGTTGCCTAAATGTTCCATTTACCATGTACAAGATATTGCCCGTTATTTTGCCAAGGCATTTCCCATGTTTTGCAAAAGTATTACCCCATGTTTGGCAAAAGTATTACCCCATGTTTTGCAAAAGTATTACCCCATGTTTGGCAAAAGTATTGTCTAACGTTTGAAAAAGATCTTTTCAACGATTGATAAAGATGTTATCCAACGTTTGATAAAGATGTTATCCAATATTTGATAAAAGTATTATCCAATATTTGATAAGGGTATTATCCAACGTTGGATAAAAAGATTATCAAGGTTTGGAAAAACGTTGATAAACGATAGCTTTTTATAAGGGAAATAGGATCACGCTTTACTTTTGTCCTTTCATGGCGTTAGTTAATTGTTTATGTTTTGTATCCTCAGGGCGTTGCAGGGGTGGTCGAATGGTGGTCGAAAATCTAAAAAACAGAAGGTTCGACCACCCGTTATGGTGTTGTGCTGTAGTCACTTATCTGATTCTGGTGGTCGAGTGGTCGAATTTTATGACGTCGCGTGTGCGTGCGCATATACGCGTACATAATATAAAGGAAGTTCGCCGATGCTCATTGATCTGTTTTTGTTAGATTTCTCCTTTGGTGCGCTACATCCTTGATTCGTCTCAATATCATTCAACAGCCCCGTATGGTTAAGCGCAGATTCAAATTAAAATGATGCTTAATACGACGATAAACAGAAGTTGTTTTCTGGTAATGAAAGTTCTCATTTCCATCCATCTTCATAAATTTGCTGGAAAAATCATAGCAGTTGCCGTTGGGTGGAGGTAAAAAAAAGACAGAAAGCCTTTGTCTTCTTGCTGAAAATCGCTAACTTTGCCCAACGATTTACCAATACTAATTTCTTATGTATAGATTCTTTATTCTGGCATGTGCCATTGGCTGTATGTTGACCGCACAGGCACGCGACCGCCAGAACTTTGACAACGGATGGCGATTTGTGCTGGCAGACTCGGCACAAATGTCAAAAACCGATTATCATGATACGCATTGGCGTGCACTAAACCTACCACACGATTGGGCTGTGGAGGGTGATTTCCTCTGTTCTAACCCATCAGGAGCGGGTGGGGGAGCACTTCCTGGCGGCATTGGATGGTATCGCAAGACTTTCAATCTGCAGAAAAACCCAGGAGAACGCTACTTCATTGAGTTCGACGGAGTGTATATGAATGCCCGTGTCTATATCAACGGTAAGGAAGTGGGCTACCGCCCTTACGGTTATAGCTCGTTTGAATACGACATCACACCTTATCTTATAGCCGGTCGCAACGTGGTGGCTGTGCGTGTGGATAATAGCGATCAGCCTAATTCCAGATGGTATAGCGGATGCGGTATCTACCGCCATGTGTGGTTTACCAAAACCGCCGATGTGCATGTGAAACACTGGGGGGTGCATGTGGTTGCCAATCCCGACGGACGTGTCTCCGTGACTGCCGATGTGGAAAGTCAGGGCAAAGCCTATAAGGTGCGCAACCAAGTGTTTGATGCCCAAGGACGAGCAGTTGGTTTGAAAGTGCGCCGTCCCCATCTGTGGTCGGTTGATGACCCCTATATCTATAAGGTACGCACGCAAGTGCTGGTAGGTGGAAAAGTGGTCGATGAGGTGTGGACCAACACCGGATTCCGCTCGTTCCGCTTCGATGCCAAGACAGGTTTCTGGCTCAATGGCAAGAACATGAAGCTCAACGGGGTTTGCGAACACCACGATTTCGGTTGTTTGGGTGCTGTGGTCAACGAAGATGCCATGCACCGCAAACTCGTGCGACTGAAGGAAATGGGTGTGAATGCCATTCGTTCATCACACAATCCGCCTGCTCCCGAACTACTCAATATGTGCGACACCATGGGACTTATTGTCATGGACGAGTCGTTTGATATGTGGCGCCGCCGTAAGACTCAAAACGACTATGCACGCTTCTTCGACGAATGGCATGAGCGCGACCTTGCCGACTTGATACTGCGTGACCGCAATCATCCCTCCATACTGATGTGGAGCATCGGCAATGAGGTGCTCGAACAATGGTCGTCTGCCGATGCTGATACGTTGACTCTTGAGCAAGCCAACCTCATACTCAATGCCGGACACGATGCTTCGACCCTTGCCAAGGATGGCGAAACCAGCGTCAATACATTGTTGGCAGACCATTTGGCTGACATTGTGCGCCGCTACGACACGACACGTCCCATCACCGCAGGATGTAACGAACCATCACCCGACAACCACTTGTTCAAGGGTAAGGCGCTCGATATTGTAGGCTTCAACTATCATCATCAGTGGATTAAGGATGTACCCAAGAATTTCCCCGGTCGTCCGTTTATCATGACCGAAAGCGTTTCAGCCCTGCAGACAACGGGTTTTTACACTATGCCCAGCGACTCTGTCATCAAAGCACCTAAGGAATGGTGGTTGCCCTATACCGATCCTTCGTTCAAATGCTCGTCTTACGATAACATGCATGCCTCATGGAGCAGTACTCACGAGGAAACATGGGATGTGGTGAAGCATACTCCCTATGTCGGTGGACAGTTTATATGGACCGGTTTCGACTATATCGGCGAACCCACACCTTATTCTTATCCTGCTCGCAGCAGTTATTTCGGCATCATCGACTTGGCTGGTCAGCCTAAAGATGTCTATTATATGTATCAGAGCGAATGGACCAATCGCCCCGTTCTGCATCTCTTCCCCCATTGGAACTGGCTCGATGGCGAACAAATCGATATGTGGTGCTACTATAATCAAGCCGACGAAGTGGAACTCTACATCAACGGCAAGAGTCAGGGCGTGCGCCGCAAGGCAGATAGCCACCAGTATCATGTGATGTGGCGCGTAACCTTTGAACCCGGAGAAGTGAAGGTCGTGGCACGCAAAGACGGTAAAGAGGTGCGCCAGCAGACTATCCATACTGCCGGACAGCCCCATCATTTGCAACTCAGCATCGATTATCAAGGTAAAAACACCACCTTCGTCAAGGTGGAAGTGGTTGATGAGAACGGCAACCGATGCCCTTGGGCAGAGAACCAAGTGTTTTTCGATACCGATGCCACCATCATCGGTGTGGATAACGGAAACCAGACATCACTCGAACGCTTCAAGGACAATAAGCGCAAAGCATTCTTCGGCAGATGCTTCGTCGTACTCGACGGACATGGCACGCTGAAAGCAAAATCATACGGACTACCAACAGCAACTATCAAATTATGATGAAGAAAATCTTATTATCAGCAGCGCTCCTGCCCATGGCAGCCGTTGCACAGATACAGACATCGGCAGGTGTACAGTATCTGCAATGCCAGGCAAAAGATATGTCGGGCGAGTTCTCTGACTTTTCCAATACCTATTTCCTGGCTGACAGTCTGGCTGGCTTCGACCTCAACAAGGGTGAAGGACTGCTCAACTGGAAACGCTACCGTCTCGTACCGCGACAGGCTTTCAACCTCAATGGCTATTGGCCTGTGCGCATGAAGATGCTCGATTTCCCCGACACACAGTATGACAACGACCCCAACCTGCGCATCAAAGTGCAGAAAATAGACAACCGCACGCTTCGTGTCACCATCTTCACTTCACCCATCGAACCGAAGATGGATGATGCCAACGACCCCATGTTCTCACCGGAGTTTATTGCACAGCAAACTGGTGAACAGGCTAAAAACGGTCGTGGACGCTGGAACGTGAAAGCTACCGACCAAGCTATTGTCTATAAAAACAATAACGGTTCACTCGAAATACAGAAGTATCCGTTCCGTATCGTGCTGCGCGACGGACAGGGCAAACTGCTCACACAGACCCGTCACATCATCGATAACGACAGTACACAGGTGAAACTCCTGCCCTTCAACTTTATCAAACGCGGTTCAGACAATTCGCGCAGCATCAATCCCGTACTGATGCTCTCACCCAACGAGCGCATCTACGGTTGCGGCGAAAGTTTTACATCGCTCAACAAAGTAGGACAGAAAGTGCAAATCTCGGTAGTCGATCCACAAGGACCAGAGACCGATGGCATGTATAAACCCGTGCCTTTCTATTTCTCTAATCGGGGATATGGTATCTTCATGCACACCTCGGCACCTACAACAGCTGATTTCGGTGCCTCTTACATCGGTGCACAGCGCCTCTTTATGGGCGACGAAACGATGGACTTCTTCATCTTCTTCGGTGAACCGAAAGACGTGCTCAATGCTTATACCGACGTCACTGGTAAGTCACCTATGCTTCCCCTCTGGACTTTCGGCACATGGATGAGCCGCATCACCTATTTCTCTCAGGAGGAAGGACTCGATATTGCCCGTAAACTCCGTGCCAACAAGATACCATCAGATGTTATCCATTTCGATACAGGATGGTTTGGCGTAGATTGGCAGTGCGACTATGAGTTTGCCAAAGATCGTTTCAAAGATCCAGTAGCCATGCTCAAGTCGATGAAGAAAGACGGTTTCCATACCTGTCTCTGGCAATTGCCCTACTTCACACCGAAGAACCGCTACTTCCGTGAACTCGTTGATGGCGGCATGGCTGTACACAACGGCAACGGAACATTGAGCTATGAAGATGCGGTGCTCGACCTCAGCAATCCCAAGACCATAGCATGGTATCAAGGCAAAATCGCTAACCTCATCAAACAAGGAGTTAGCGCTATCAAGTGTGACTTCGGTGAGGCTGCACCATACGATGGCATCTATGCCAGCGGCAAAACAGGATTCTATGAGCACAACCTCTATCCCCTGCGCTACAACAAAGCACTCTGGCAGGCTGTGCGCGACAATACTCCCGACCATGAAGGTGTCATCTGGGCTCGCAGCGCATGGGCTGGAAGCCAGCGCTATCCGCTCCATTGGGGTGGCGATGCTGCTACCAACGAGATTGGTAGCGTAGGTATGTTTGGCGATCTCCGTGGCGGTTTGTCATTCGGACTCAGCGGATTCTCCTTCTGGAGCCATGACATGGGTGGCTTTGTCACCAAGAGTCCCGACGATCTCTACCGTCGTTGGCTGCCATTCGGATTCCTTTCAAGCCATACCCGTGCCCATGGAGCACCTCCTACCGAACCTTGGCTCATCAGCGAAAGCTTTACCAAAGCATTCCGCCAGTCGGCAGAAATGAAATACAAACTCATGCCTTATGTCTATGCACAGGCAAAGGATTGCTCTGAGCGCGGACTGCCTATGGTACGTGCACTGCTCGTGGAATTCCCCGATGATCCAGGTGCATGGTTTGTGGAAGACGAGTATATGTTTGGTTCGCAGATTCTTGTTGCTCCAATGCTCGAAACAGGAAAAAGCCGCACCGTATATCTGCCCCGTGGAAAGTGGATTGATTATCAGACAGGAAAAGTCTATGAGGGGGGCTATCAGACTATCCCAACTGCTGAGATTCCCTGCGTCATCCTCGTCAAGGATGGATCACTCATTCCCCATGTACCTGTCGCACAAAACACAGGCGATATCAAATGGGACAAGGTCGAGCTGAAAGCCTATAAGGCCGATGCTACCAAATGTACAGGACTCCTGTTCCGTCCTGGCGATAAGGAACTGCAACATATCGAGAAATAACTATTCATGAGCCGGGGATGAACATCAACAATGTTTCATTCCCCGGTATTTTTTATAACTACAATCCCTCTTTGGTATATACGATAACGCTTTATTATCAATTATAGGTACATGCTATGAAAACAATATGGGTGGCACTTGCAGCCATGACCATGGCGGCACCGATGCACGCACAACTGGTCATCAATGAAGTCATGCAGTCTAATATCGACTGTATCATGGACGACATGAACGAATTTCCTGATTCGTGGGTGGAATTATACAACAATGGCGAAAGTAGCGAACAGCTTTCTAACTACAGTATCGGACTTACCACTGATGCTCAAAAGGCATGGGCTTTGCCGGCATCACTTATCAACAAAGGATATCGCGTACTCATCTATTGCGATAAGGCGGCATCGGGTATGCATACTGATTTCCGCCTTGAGTCGGGAAAGAACGGCGAAATCTATCTGTTCAAAAACAATAAAGTGGTCGATAAACTGACCAAAATGAAAAAACAGCCTGCGCCTAATATTGCCTATGGACGCAAGACAGACGGTAGCGACACATGGGGATATATGGCTATACCAACACCAGGCGGCACCAACTGCGGATCTACCTGCAAGGATCTCTTGGGCGATGTGGTATTCAGCGAACCTGGACGGGTCTTGGAAAATGCGCAGACTCTCAAACTCACCCTGTCACTTCCTGACGGAGCGCCTGCAGAAACTGTCATCCGATATACTACAGATGGTAGCGAACCAATAGCATCAAGTTTGCAATATACCGCTCCAATCACCATCAGCGCCTCACAGGTGGTGCGCGCAAAACCATTCTGTACGGGGTATCTGTCACCTCGGTCAGTCACCCAGTCGTATATCTTCCACGGACGACAGATGACGCTTCCCGTTATTTCCATCGTTACTAAGAATGTGTATTTCTATGATAACAAACAAGGAATACTGGTGAAAGGCAACTATAACAGCAGTCAGGAAAACTATAAATACAACTGGCGACGACCCATCAACTTGGAACTTTTTACTGCCGCTGGTAGTAAAAGTCAGCTCAACCAACTCTGCGAAACACGTGTCATGGGAGGTGCTTCACGTGATAATATGATGAAGTCGATGGCTATTTATGCCAACAAGCGATTTGGTACGAAGCGCCTTCAATATGAATTTTTCCCTGACCAGCGACCGGGTATCACCGATTATAAGTCACTCGCACTGCGCAATGCCGGCAACGACTTCGACTATCTCTACATGCGCGATGCTGTCATCCAACGGTCTATGGCTGCCTATGTCGATCTTGATTGGCAGGCATGGCGTCCTGCCATTGTCTATATCAACGGAAAGTACAACGGTATGCTCAACATCCGTGAACGAAGCAACGAAGATAATATCTATACCAACTATGAGGGATTGGAGGATATTGATATGATAGAAAACGGATGGGAACTGAAAGTAGGCGATTGGGAACATTTCAACCGCTTCAAGGCGTTCTATCAAGAACATGGACATACCCTGGCAGAATATGAAACATGGATGGATTGCAAGGAGTATATCAACCTGATGATCATGAATCTTTTCTACAATAATCAGGACTTTCCCGGCAATAACATCGTATGGTGGAGACCACGCACAGAAACTGGCAGATGGCGATGGGTGGCTAAAGATACGGACTTCGGACTTGGGCTTTATAGTTCGGCAGCTACCTATAAAACCTTTGAATGGTTCTACAACCCCAATTATGACAAAGACCACGCATGGGCAAATACATCTGAGGCTACAAGATTGTTTCGCCGATTAATGGAAGATGCCGATTTTCAACGGGAATTCATAGACCGTGCTGCCATCTATCTGGGTGACTTCTTGTCGGAAAAGAATATACGGCTGCTATGGGATGATATGTATAATCAGATCAAAACGGAATATCTTCACCATCGCAAGCTTGTCAACGAGTGGTGGCCTAATTATACCAACGAATTGAATACAGCACATAAATGGCTTAACGAACGTATTCCGAGTTTCTATCAGCAGATTTCCGACTTCTATAAAGTGGGAAATCCTGTTCCACTCACCATCAATGCCACGATGGCTGAAAGCGACAGAAACGCCATGACGATCACATTCAATGGCGTGCGCTTGACAGAAGCATGCTTTGACGGAAAATTCTTCAAGAATAGATCCATGCAGATCAATGGGGTGCTCTCCGACGGACGGGAGGTGAAAGCATGGAATATCGTACAGCATCAAGGTATTGCCACTACTACTATACAGCAGTCGGGAGCTACCCTTACTATGGCGCTACCCGATTGCGACAAGGTGGAGATTACCGCTGTAATAGGTGAACCTACTGCCATCACGCAACCTGATACCAAAACATGGCACTGGTCGTTTGCTGCAGGAACACTACAGGTTGACCAGGTGGAGAAGGGTACCAAGGTGTGTGTATATGACCTATTAGGCAGAATACTCCATCGGACTACAGCAACTGGTGCACTGCTTTCCTTCGCAGTTTCTGCCAAGACCTGCATCCTGAAAGTTGGCGATGAAGCTGCAAAAGTAACTGATTCTACTCGACGATAAATCGAAAGGAGTGTTGAAGAATAGTATGATCTGAACATCGCTAAACGCAAAATAGAATACTTATGGATATACAACCAATTGCTTATTTTCGATCACCATTCACCTCGAAATTCGGATTGCCACGACAGAGTGGTATCGTAGAAACGTTGCATGGACGCATAGAACTCACTCGCGATTATGCCACACCAGAGGCACTGCGGGGATTGGAAGAGTATGATTTCCTCTGGCTGATATGGGGATTCTCTGAAAATGTCGATGCACGTAAGCATCCTACCGTGCGACCACCATTGTTGGGAGGAAACGAGCGCGTCGGGGTTTGGGCAACGCGTTCGCCATTCCGACCCAATAATCTCGGACTCTCATCGGTGCGTATTGTGGCGGTGCGTCCCGAAGATGGAGTAGTGGAAGTGGCAGGGGCTGACCTCATGGATGGCACACCTATCTACGATATCAAACCTTATTTGGCTTATGTGGATAGTCATCCTGGTGCACGGGGCGGTTTTACCGATCGCAAACAGTGGCAGCGGTTGGAGGTGGTTATATCTGACGAACTGACGAAGACCCTCTCACCACAGATCGTGCAGACACTGACCGATGCACTTGCGCTTGATCCTCGTCCTCATTATCATGATGATCCCGACCGGCAGTATGTGATGCCTTTCGACGGCTATGAAGTGGTATTCTGTGTGGACGGCAACATGTTGTATGTCAAGAAAATTATCCCTTGTATCGCTGTACCAGAAAAAAAGTAACCGCATTATTTGTAGATGACGGAAATTTTTAATATATTTGTGTCCGAAAAATGGTTGACATGATGGAAATGGTATTGATACTTATCTTGGCTATGGGCTGTCTGGTGGCTTTCTGTTGGGCTTGGCAGATGCGGAAAAGAATGCGTGTGTTGGAACGTGATATAATGATGCATCGCATCTTTCTGAAGAATGTTATTCAAGAGTCAGAACTTCCCCTTCGGCAAGTTTCTCGCATGGCTAAGATGCTTTCAAAGGATGATTTATACCTTTCCAAGAATGAAAAACACAATATGGCAGAACAGTTGAATGGCTATGCTTATTTCATCGATACATTGTTGAATGAACTTATGCTCTTCACTAATCCTTCCGATGAGGTGGCACACGTGAGACGGGAACAGTTCAGTCCTAACGAACTTTGTCGACGTTGTCTGGAAATCAATATCTCCAACATTTATCATCGACAGGCTGTCAAGTTGAATTTTCATCGTACCATGAGCGATGAGTTCTTTATAGAAAGTGATCGCCATGTCATAGAGATTATCCTCAATAAGTTGATTCAGAATGCCTGTCGCTTTACCGAAAAAGGGGAAGTGGTCGTGGGGTGTAACACTACAGAGAATGAGGGCATGCTGACACTCGATGTCAGTGATACTGGTGCAGGAATTCCCAAAGATCGTCTGAGTCGCCTGTTTAGTTGGTTTGAACAGCCCGACGATATGCGCGATGAGGCTGAACTTGATTTGAGCATTTGCCAGCGGTTGGCACAAAAAATTGGAGGTGTGCTTTTTATCGACGAACTCTATGCACGTCAGGGAACTCGTGTGGTGCTGGTATTGCCCATCAAGTAGGCTGTAATAACAGAAACAAAATTATAGTTTTTCTTTCCGTCACGAAGGGATGGTGTGTCACATCCTGTCGGACTTACAGATCGCTTCTGTCCAAATGGTCGCGCCACAGATATTTGCGTGTTTCGTGTACGATGATGCCGTTCAGCGCCAAGAGCGATAGCAGGTTGGGAATTGCCATGAGTGCATTCATACAATCGGCCATGTTCCATACCACACCCAACTGCATCACGCTGCCTATAAATACAGCAACGATAAAAATCATCCGATAGACAAGCATCCATCGACGACCTTTCAGATATTCTACTGCGCGTTCACCATAATAGCACCAACCTAAGATGGTGGAAAATGCAAAGGTCAACAGACCGAAAGTCAGTAAAGGTGTACCAATGATGGGAATTTTAGAAAATGCCATCTTGGTCAGTACCGCACCATTGTCGAAAGTAATGTCGGGGTATGCCAATACACTGCTTACAATAACAATTCCCGTCATGGCACAGATGACTACCGTGTCCCAAAATGTACCAGTGCTGGACACCAAGGCTTGGCGTACTGGGTTGCGTGTCTGTGCGGCAGCAGCTACGATGGGAGCAGAACCGAGTCCTGATTCGTTGCTGAAAAGACCGCGTGCTATGCCATAACGTGCTGCCATCATCACTGTAGTACCTACAAAACCTCCTCCTGCTGCCTGCGGACTGAAAGCCGAGGTGACGATGAGCTTGATGGCAGGCCATGCATAATCGATGTTTACTCCTATTATATAGATACAACCTAAAATGTAAAAGAGTGCCATGAGGGGTACCAGGGTTGCGCAGACACGTGCAATACTCTTCACACCACCTAAAATAACAGCACCAGTGAGTAGGCAGATGACTGTTCCTGTGATATAGGGTGAGATGTCATAGGTTTCGTAGGCGAGTGTGGCAATGGCATTGGCTTGCACCGTATTGCCGATGCCAAACGAGGCGAGGGCAGTGAAAATGGCAAAGAGAATTGCTGCCCAACGCCATCCCAATCCTTTCTCCAGCGCAAACATAGGTCCTCCAATCACTTTGCCATCAGGTTTCTTCTCGCGATATTTGATAGCCAGTAGGCCCTCTGCATATTTGGTGGCAATGCCAAATACACCAGTCAGCCAACACCACAATACTGCACCAGGACCGCCTAAGGCAATGGCGGTGGCTACACCGATGATGTTTCCGGTGCCGATAGTAGCAGCTAGAGCGGTTGCCAATGATGAGAATTGCGAAACGTCACCGGTTGCATCGGGATCACGTTGTACAGATAGCCGAATGGCTTTGAGTATATGTCTCTGTGGAAAATGCAATCGGATAGTAAGAAAAAGATGGGTTCCCAAGAGCAGGATAATCATGGGCCAGCCCCACAACAGGGAGCTCGTTACGGAGAAAAATTCGTTGATGGTGTTCATGTTGTTGCTGCTTTTGCGTGCAAAGTTAGTTAAAAATGCTCAAAATGTAGTCGATTCTTCGTTTTTTTTGAATTTTGGTTAAACTTTTTATCGTTTGATGCGTCATATTGATAACAAACGTGATTTGGCTCATTGAAAATACAGACGAGACATGAAATGACGAAACATTTGACCTATGTGGTAGAAAGAAAATCAGGACAATGATGGCTGCTCCGATAGTTGGAGTAGCCATCTTTCGCTTTTTATCCGTGTTTATGCTCATCGATATCCATTCTTGAGTACTGTTTGATATATGGTTAATTGCTGTTAAAATCTGCAGTTCTATCTATTTCGATAGATAACATAATTATATAGATAAGTTGAAAAATATTTGGTAGTGTGAGGTTTTCTTCTTATCTTTGCTCCCTAAAATATGATGAAAGTTCAGGATATGAAGAGATTGATACATACGACAACCCTCATGGCAGTGGGAATTACCACTTGTTTGGGCTTTGTCTCTTGCTTTAAGGATGAGCCGCTCAATGCAGAATGTGATATTGAGCAGGCTTACATACACGCAGGCGACAAATTGAATAGTTGGTTCCTTTTCGATTCCGACACACTTCAATATGTGCAATCTGACCAGAACAAGATAGAGTTTACCATGAGTGCTATGGCTGATCTTACACAGATTGCTCCACTTTTCAGACTCACTCCTGGGGCTACTATATCACCTGCCAACGGCAGTGTACACGATTTTTCTAAAGGTTCGGTGAAATATACGGTCACTTCGGAAGATGGACAATGGTCACGTATCTATTTTGTCAGCATCAGAAAAATGCTCTATTTCGGTAGTGAACACGAGTTTAATTTTGAAAACTGTTATGAGGACAAAGGGTACTACCATTGGCAAGAACCATGGAAAGATGCTAATGGTAATACGACCAAAGAGGCTATCTGGGCAACAGGAAATCCGGGTTACAAGATTAGCAATAGCTCTACTCCAGCAGAGAATTATCCCACAGCACCTATTGACGAAGGATATGAAGGAAAAGGGGTAAAGCTATCCACTTGCCGAACAAGTGGACTTGCAGACATGGTGCAGAAGCCTATTGCGGCTGGCAACCTCTTTATTGGGCAGTTTGATCCGTCTAATGCATTGCAGGATGCTATGTCTGCCACTAAGTTTGGACGCCCATTCAGTTTCAATACCCAACCCAAGACATTCACAGGATACTATAAGTATAAGGCTGGGGAGAAATTTACCGACCAGTATATGCATGTACTGGAGCAAAAAGACTACGGCACTATCTATGCCGTGTTCTATGATAACCATAATGCAAAGGGCGAAGCGGTGGTGCTCTATGGCAACAACGTACAGACAAGTGAACAGGTTGTGGCACTTGCCCGACTTGATAATATCGACAATACTCCTGAATGGACTCCATTCACTCTCAATTTCATCTACCGTAAAGCTGTAGATATGCAGAAGCTGAAGGCTGGCGGTTACAGTCTCGCTATCGTTTGTTCGTCAAGTACCAACGGTGCTGAGTTTATGGGTGCCGTGGGTAGTACGCTTTGGGTGGATAAGTTTAAGATTACATGTGAATAAGGATGAAATGCCAAGCGATATAGATATTCGGTTATGACAATGAAGAAAATCATAATATGCTCCCTGCTGATGATGTGCACGTTGTGGGCATGGGCAGGAGACGATAATCAAGAACATTGGAGTGCATGGAACAAATATCTGCACAACTATAAATACTATGTACACGTGGGGTATAATATCGGTGGAACAGCACCTATTGGTATGCCTGCCTCTATCCGCACGCTACATAGTTATACGCTGCAACCTAACTTCACCCTTGGAGTAGATGCCCACCATGTTATCTCTGGCAAATGGGGATTCTTGGGCGGTTTGCATTTTGAAAACAAAGGTATGAGAACCGATGCGGGTGTGAAGGGCTACCACATGAAGATTGTGCGTGGTGGCGAACAGTTGGAAGGTGTATTCACAGGAAGTGTGGTGACTAAGGTTGACATGAGTCTTATCACCGTTCCCTTGCAAGCCACTTATGATTTGACCCCACAGGTGCGTCTGAAACTTGGTCCATATGTGAGTTATGCCACAGCCAAGAAATTTGAAGGATGGGCATACGATGGATACCTCCGACGTCAGGAGGAAGGACATGAAAAGGGTGATCCTACCGGACAGAAAGTGATACTGGGACATAATGATGGTGAGCGTGGCAACTACGATTTCTCCAGCGATATGCGCTCTTGGCAGTTTGGTATCGACCTCGGTGCCGACTGGTATATCACTAAGCGTTGGGGTGTCAAGGCTGATTTATCATGGGGATTGACGGGTATCTTCAAGAAAGATTTCGATACCATCGAGCAGACCATGTTTCCCATTTATGGTACGATTGGTGTGATTTATCAACTGAAATAAAAAAAATAGGTATCAATTATTATTAACTAAAAAAGAAAGGAAAAAAAATGAAATTGAACAAGATTTTCTATCTGATGGCCATGGTATGTACACTTGGCTTTACTGCATGTGGTGACGATGACGATGCACCCAAAGACGATCCAATCCAGTCGCCTATCGTAGGAACATGGAATGTTTGGTCACAAGGAAATGATTACGATGGTTATACCGGTTCTGTACAGCTCAACTGGGAAGTAGAAGAAGGAACAAGTATTAGTCTCGACCTTCTTGGAACTGGTACACCTACTGAAATTTCTATCAAGGAAACCGTTGTTCCTTTGGCAAATAGCCTGGGTAACAAGTTCCTGCCTAAAGTGCTGAAGAGTGTTATTTTCACTCCTGATGGCAAGATCAATGCTGTGGTTTCTGACTATGATGATGACGATATCGCTCCAGAGTGGGAGACTGTTAAGGGCTATGCTACCTATAAGGTTATTAGCGACAATCTCATCAGCGTTTCTATCGACGCAGAAAAGGCTACTGAAGATATTGATGATCCAGCAGAAAAGGCACAGATCAAGACTATCCTTAAATCGTATGGTACTATTCCCGTCAATGTTCGTTGGAATGGCGAAAAGCCTTTCTTCTTTGTTGACAAGGCATACGTACAGCCTATGATTGCTGCTTTGGTTGCTTTCATCGACAAGGTGCCTACAAACGCCATGGATCCAGATGATTTCCAAACTTTCACTATGGTTAAGGGTGTTGTGAATCAGCTGTCTGGTATCATGGACAAAACTTCAAAGTTTGAAGCAGGTATCGAACTGACCAAATAATACTTGGTCGTTTGACTATAAACATAAATCCCTGGCATACAATCTGTGCCGGGGATTATTGTTTTTTCATAATTTTTCAGTATCTTTGCATCCAAAGACGCTAAGGTACTCACGCTCGGAAGTAAAAAAGAAAAAGTGATTTTTCTTTTGTACTTCGCTCGCTTAATCGTACCTTTGCAACCAATAAAAGCTCTGCTGATATTTGGTAAAATCATACTAACGATGACACGAGAAGAAATAGTCTTTGACTATCTGCAACAGCACGACATTCCCTACACGTGCTATCACCATCCCGAAGGCAAAACCATTGAGGAGGCTAAACGATGGTGGAAAGACGATGGCAGTATCCATTGCAAAAACTTGTTTTTCCGCAACCACAAGGGAAATCGGCATTATCTGGTATGCTTCCATTGTGACCATGACCTCGATATCCACGATTTGGAACACCGTCTCAAAGCAACGCTTGTATCCCAGGGATTACCTTCTTGTGGTAAACTATCGTTTGCATCGCCCGGGCGCATGATGCGCTATTTGGGACTTGAACCGGGAAGTGTGTCGCCTTTCGGACTCATCAACGATACGGAGCATCATGTGCATCTTTTTCTTGATTGTCATCTGAAAGAGGCTGAGACGCTGTCGTTCCATCCGAATGATTGTAGGGGAACGGTAGTTCTTCGTCGTGATGACTTTGAGCGCTATCTCGACACTCTCGGCAATACCTATGAGTATTTGACCTTGTATTGATGATGGTGACTCTATTCTTCTACATCTTCGTTAACGTCTGTTTCTACATCACGTTTAATGGTAACGTTTCCTGTTGAAGAGAGAATAACGCGTACTGGAATATATTCATCGGTCTGTGGGTGACTGATACTACCGGCAAACTCCAAGTCGCTGCCGTTCACCTTGTCATATACCAGTCCGTCAAGAATACCAGTATGGCGGTAGTCGTTGTCAAGACAAGCATCGAAGTTGGCTTTGGTAAATGAGCGTGTAAAGAACACCCCTCCGTCAGCTCTTGTTACAGTAACTTCCACTTCGTTATCCACGAATTTCTGTCCTAATTCGTCTGTCACCATAGGCAGTGAGTCACATGGTTGGCGGTGTATCTCCACCTTATAGCTATTGCCTATCCACTGTATCTGGTGACTCTTATTGTAGTCAGCCTGTCGGATAGGTGCCTCTATTTTGGGGCGTTCCACTTTTTCGGTAATAATGTCGTCACTTTGTCTCTTATTGCCACAAGCGGTCATGAGCACAGCCATGCCCATCACGGCGAGTTGTAATGTCATTCGTTTCATATTTTCAATCTTTACGTTTCGATTTACAAAGGTACGATTAAGTGAAGAAAATGCCAAATATATTTGAGTATTTTTGAACGTGAGTACCTAAGACTGAAAGTCAAAGGTAGTGCAAACCGAGCGAAATACAAAGAAAAAAGTCCTTTTTTCTTTTATTTCCGAGGTGCCGCCTATCTTGGATTCTCAAAATCAAAGGAACGTTTTCGTTAAGCCAGATGAGCAGAATGAAAGCTCGCTTTAATTCTGCCATGGCGAGAAAACGAAGGATGCAATCCACCGTTTTCGGTTAAGCCAGATGGGCAGAATCGAACATTTCTGTGATTTCCTTGTGACATTTTTGGAGGGCACATGGAGAAAACGTAAAAATCCGTCTAAATCCGTCTAAATTCCGATGATTGATTTCTGTGTGAGACCTTATCCGGAGCACCAACGCAAAAAAATAGAGGGACTGTTTGGTTATCCCCCTACTTTCAAGTTGTTCCATAGTGTGATTAGTGCCTTCATGTCCGGCAGAACAAGGTCGGCACCCTCGTTGGCAAGTGTTGCGTCGGGTAGTGGACCGGTATTTACAGCAATGGTGAAACACTGTGCTGCAACGGCAGCACGCACACCGAGTGGCGCATTCTCCACCACAATGGCTTCCCAAGGTTGAATGCCTGCTTTCTTCATTCCTATGAGATAAGGCTGCGGATCAGGTTTCCCTCGTGTGACATCAAAACTTGTCACTACCAGATCACTACAAACTAAACCATGCAGATCGCTGTCGAGTTTGGCTAGTAAGGTGCGTTGACCACTACCTGTCACCACACATATCTTCAGTCCGTCTGCCTTGATTTGCTCCATCAATTCGCGGATATTGGGAATCATGCCAGCCTTGGGCAGTTCGGCAAAGATGCCAGACTTGACATTATACATCCGTTGCGCTTCCTCATCAGAGAGTTCACGTTGCCATTGTTGGCGCGCTTTGAGTTTGATGGTTTCCACACCGCGCATGCCCTCATAGAGGTAAGCCTCTTCTGGTGTCATGTCGATATCAAACGATGCCATAGCCTTATGCCAAGAGTAGGCATGGTTAGGCATGGAGTTGTAGATGACACCATCCATATCGAAAAGCACGGCTTTCGGACAGAATTGTCTGAAGCCGTGCTTTTGTTTATACGATTCTATTTCGTGCATAGATTCTTATTACTGTTCCTGTGCAAGACGCTCCTTGATAGCTTTTGAGTCTGCTTCATAACCGGGCTTTTCGAGCAGGGCAAACATGTTTTTCTTGTATGCCTCAACACCTGGTTGGTTGAAGGGATTCACACCAAGAACGTTGCCGCTGATACCGCAAGCAATTTCAAAGAAGTAGATGAGCTGTCCGATGTAGTATTCATTGAGCTTAGGTACAGAGATGCGGATATTGGGCACACCACCGTCAACGTGTGCGAGACGTGTGCCGAGCTCTGCCATCTTGTTAACCTCGTCAACACGTTTTCCGGCGAGGAAGTTCAGACCATCGAGGTTTTCTTCGTCGCTGGGGAACAACATGGTGCGGTTAGGTTCTTCTATGCTGATAACGGTTTCGAAGATGGTACGCTCACCATCCTGAATCCACTGACCCATAGAGTGCAGGTCGGTAGTGAAGTCGCAGCTGGCGGGGAAGATACCCTTTTTATCCTTACCCTCAGACTCTCCGTAGAGCTGTTTCCACCATTCAGAGAAGAAGTGGAGCTTGGGCTGGTAGTTGACCATAATCTCAATCTTCTTACCGGCACCATACAGACCGTTGCGCACGGCAGCATACTGAGCAGCGAGGTTCTCTTCGAAAGGAACATTCTTACCGCAGGCTTTTTCCATATCGGCAGCACCCTTCACGAGTTGCTTGATATCGAAACCAGCGCAAGCGATAGGTAGCAGACCTACTGGAGTGAGTACAGAGAAGCGACCACCTACGTTGTCGGGGATGATAAAGCTCTTGTAACCCTCTTTGTCAGCGCAAGTGCGAGCGGCGCCACGCTTAGCGTCGGTCACAGCTACGATAACGTGTTTTGCCTCGTCTTTACCCATCTGAGCCTCACACTGCTTCTTCAGCAGACGGAAGGTGAGGGCAGTCTCGGTGGTAGTACCAGACTTAGAAATGTTGATGACGCCAAATTTCTTTCCTTTCAGATAGTCGGTCATCTCTGCCAGATAGTCTTCACCGATATTGTTTCCTGCAAAGAGGATGGTTGGATTTTTCTTGTCTTGGATGAGCCAGCTGAACGAGTTGCCCAGTGCTTCAATCACTGCACGTGCACCCAGATAGCTTCCGCCGATACCGGCAACCACTACCACTTCACACTTTTCGCGAAGCGTATTGGCTGTTGCCTGCAATTCGTTGAGGAAAGACTCGGTGATGCTGCTGGGCAAATGGAGCCAACCCAAGAAGTCGTTACCCGGACAGGTGCCGTTCTCCAGCGCTTCCTGCGCTGCCTTTACCTTCGGTTCGAAGGCTTTCACTGCGCCAGCCTCAAGAAACGAGGCTGCTTTTGTGATGTCAAGTTTGATATTGCTCATAATTGTTGCAAATATAATTTGGTTATATCTTATCTTTACTTTTTTTCTAATAGGGTCTGCCTCCTATCATCTGAATGAGTCGGTCAGCAGTTTGATCTCAATCTGTGGTGAGATGCGCTCGTAGAGTATGTTATAGACCGCGTCGAGGATGGGCATGTTGACATGGCAGTGGCGGTTTATCTCCTTCATACATTTGGTACCGAAGTAACCTTCTGCTATCATCTCCATTTCAATCTGTGCCGACTTGACGGAGTAACCCTTTCCTATCATCGTACCGAAGGTGCGGTTGCGTGAAAAATTGGAATAGCCCGTAACGAGCAAATCGCCGAGATATACCGAATCTACCACATTGCGCTCAAT
The DNA here is from genome assembly GCF_002251205.1 of Prevotella sp. P3-92. Lineage (NCBI taxonomy): Bacteria > Pseudomonadati > Bacteroidota > Bacteroidia > Bacteroidales > Prevotellaceae > Prevotella > Prevotella sp. P3-92. The sequence goes on from NZ_NPJE01000031.1 coordinate 70,998, forward strand.
GGGATGTACCACCTGCAGGAATCGCTGCATCTCCTGTACTGCATTCGACATGAGTACAGCTTGGAAATTATCTCCAAACTTCAGACCGTTGCAGATACCGGCAGCGATGGCATATACGTTCTTCAGTACCGAAGAGTATTCAATGCCGATGACATCGGTAGAGGTCTTGGTCTTGATCACCTGGCTTGCCATGACGTCGGCAAAGGCGTGTGCCTTTTCGCGGTCAGCGCATCCGATGGTGAGATACGACAGGCGGTCGAGTGCCACTTCTTCGGCATGCGACGGACCTCCGATACATGCCAGATTGTCGTAAGGCACATCATATACCTGATGGAAATATTCCGAGCATACGAGGTTCTCATCGGGCACAATACCCTTGATGGCTGTGATGACAAATTTATCGCGGATGCGTGTCTTGAGTTTTTTGAGGTGACTCTTCAGATAGGGCGACGGTGTGACAAAGACAAGGGTGTCATACTGTTGCACAATTTTGTTGATATCCGATGAGAAGTATATTTCGTCGGTATTGAAGCGCACACTCATCAAGTAGGCAGGATTGTGTCCCAACCGTATGAAATCCTCGATACGGTCGTCACGGCGCATATACCATCCGATGTGGTGGGTGTGTCCTACCACAATCTTGGCAATGGCTGTTGCCCAACTACCACCGCCGATGATTGCTATTTTACCGCAGTCGAACATTTCTTTTTAGTGTTTACTGTTTGTAGTTCTTATGCTCAATGTCCAATGTCCCGTTGTGGCTGTTGGCTTTCTCCAGTATGCTTACAACAGAACATTGGACACGAAGTATTATGCGTTACTTTTGTCAATCCACTGCTGGATGACATCAACAGCAGGTTTGGTCATTTCAAGCTTGTATTTCTTGACAATGTCACCAATCTTCTGTTGCAATCCTTGGGCTTTCTCTTCCTTGATGTTTTGCACAAGGTTGAAACCTGCCTTACGCAGCACGGGTACCCACTCTTCGCCGACACCCACTTCTGCCCATTCGGCAACGCTGCTCTGTGGAATCTTCTTCTCTGGCTTCATCTGTGGGAAGAACAATACCTCCTGGATATAGGTCTTGCCTGTCATCAGCATCACCAGACGGTCGATACCGATGCCAATACCACTTGTAGGAGGCATACCGTATTGCAAAGCGCGTAAGAAGTCTTGGTCGATGATCATTGCTTCGTCATCACCCTTATCAGCCAGACGCATCTGATCTACGAAGCGCTCTTCCTGGTCGATGGGGTCGTTAAGCTCAGAATAGGCGTTAGCCAACTCCTTACCGTTTACCATCAGTTCGAAACGCTCGGTCAGTCCTGGTTTTGAACGGTGCATCTTGGTCAGTGGCGACATCTCAACAGGATAGTCGGTGATAAAGGTAGGCTGGAGGAAAGTGCCTTCGCAGAACTCACCGAAGAGTTCATCAATCAACTTACCCTTACCCATGGTCTCGTCAACATCCATACCTTTCTCTTTGCAGAAGGCGCGGATTTCCTCTTCGCTCTTGCCGTTGCAGTCGAAACCGGTCTTTTCCTTGATAGCGTCAAGGATAGGCAGACGGCGGTAGGGCGCCTTAAACGAAATGATTTGGCCATCGATTTCGCGTTCGGGCTTGCCGTTGACAGCAATACAGATGGTTTCAAGCAGTTTCTCGGTGAATGTCATCATCCAGTTGTAGTCCTTATACTGCACATAAAGTTCCATGCAGGTGAACTCTGGATTGTGGTTGCGGTCCATACCTTCATTGCGGAAGTTCTTGCCAATTTCATATACTCCTTCAAAGCCGCCAACGATGAGGCGTTTGAGGTAAAGCTCGGTGGCAATACGCATATACATGTCTTGATCGAGCGCATTGAAGTGGGTGATGAACGGACGGGCTGATGCACCACCGGCAATAGACTGCAGTGTAGGAGTCTCTACTTCAGTATATCCTGCTTCATCGAGTACACGGCGCAAGGTGCGGATAACGGTGGCACGCTGCAGGAATGTATCCTTCACACCATCGTTCACAATCAGGTCAACATAGCGCTGACGGTAACGCAGTTCGGGATCTTCAAACTTGTCGTATGCCACACCGTCCTTGTATTTCACGATAGGCAGTGGTTTCAGACTCTTCGACAGCAGGGTCAGTTCCTGTGCATGTACCGAAATCTCACCTGTCTGTGTGCGGAATACGTAACCCTTGATACCGATGAAGTCACCAATGTCAAGCAGTCGCTTAAATACCTTATTATATAAGTCTTTGTTCTCGTCGGGGCAGAGGTCGTCGCGCGAGATATATACCTGTATGCGGCCTTTACTGTCCTGCAATTCTGCAAAACTGGCTTTACCCATGACGCGGCGGCTCATCATACGACCTGCGATGCACACCTGACGGGGCTCAGCATCGTCGTTGAAATTGTCGCGGATATCGGTAGAATAGGCATTGGTGGAATATTCTGCTGCGGGATAGGGGTTGATACCCATCTGGCGCAGTTCCTGCAGACTTTCGCGTCTGCCAATCTCTTGTTCACTAAGTTCTAAAACGTTCATATCTGACTTTTCTTCTGTTATATGCGTGCAAAGGTAGTAATTTTATCTGATTATCTCACTTTTTTTATCCCTTTTTTATAATTATCAAGGTGTGTTAATGTCACAGAAAGGGGTGATTGACGAAAAATAGATAAAAAACTGCAATACTATTTGGCTGTTATCAGAAAATATATTATTTTTGCAATGTATTACTATTACAACCAAGCAAATGTTGCACGAAAGAATCAAAACACGGGTAGTTGGTGTTGATATCAATGTAGATCAGACGACCTACGCAGTGATAGACATTCGTGGCCATATCATAGCCAGGGATAGTTTCTCTTCGGAAGATTACCCGAAAATCAATGACTATATCTTAAAGTTGTCAGAGAGCATCCTTGAGATTGTTGAAGCCAATGGCGGATACGAAAGCGTACGATCTATTGGTATTAGTGCACCCAGTGCCAATCAAGTGACTGGATGTATTGAAAATGCGCCCAACCTGCCTTGGAAAGGCGTGGTACCTTTGGCTGCTATGTTGCGCGATAGCTTGGGTATTGCGGTTGTTCTTGGCAACGATGCCTATTCTTTCGCCTTAGGTGAGCATGCCTTTGGTCCTGCCCACGGCATGAAGAACTTTATACTCGTCACCATCGGCAGTGGTACGGGAAGCCGCTTCTTCAGCAATGGAGAAGTCTATAATGGCAATCATGGATTTTCCGGTGAGGTCGGACATATTTGTGTCGAGCCTGGTGGACGTCTTTGTGGTTGCGGTAAACGTGGATGTTTGGAAACCTATACAGCGCAGAAAGGCTTCATACAAACAGCGCGGGAAGTTCTTGCAGAGAGCGAATTGCCCTCTACGCTACGCAGTGTAGATAAACTGACCGTTCGCGCCATTGCTGAAGAGGCTGTGGCTGGCGATGAACTGGCAAAAGAAGTATTGCATCGCACAGCCGAGTATCTGGGATTGGCATTAGCCAACTATGCTTCTCTTGTCAATCCCGAAGCCATTATCCTGACGGGTGATGTGACAAAGGGCGACCAGATGTTGCTTGAAATGGTCAATGAGGTGTTTGAAGCACATGTGTTCCATAATATGAAGGGCAAAGTAAAACTCTTGCTCTCTCAGATTGACGAACAGGAGCTCAACCTTCTTGGTGCCAGTGTAATGGCATGGGATGTGAAAGAGTACTCACTATTCTTGTAGTAAGTTCCTCCCTCATACTTCCCATTTTATGAATGACAGAAAACAATAAAAAAGTAGAAACATTGCATTATGGGTGTTACAATAAAAAATAAAGTAGTGGGAGTTGTCGTCGGATACGATATGGCTACCTTAGCCATTGTCGGTGTGCGTGGCGACATTATTGCTCGCGACTCTTTCTATATATCGACCTACCACGATATCAACGATTTCGCTGGAATGCTCTGTGAGAAAATTACATCACTCATCGCAGCCAATGGTGGCATGGAGAGCATCCGTTCGGTAGGAATCAGTGTGCCCAGTGGCAACTATGTGACGGGATGTGTGGAAAATTCTCCGAATATGCCTTGGAAAGGACGCATCCCCTTGGCATCAATGTTGTGCGACCGCTTGGGCTTGGCAGTAGGTTTGGGTAATGATGCCCATGCCACTGCAGTAGGCGAGGCAGCTTATGGTGTAGCTCATGGTATGCGCAACTTCATCGTTGTCTTGTTGGGCAATGGCGGACTGGGCAGTTGTTTCTTCTGTAATGGTCGTGCCCATTTAGGTGTAGAAGGCTATGCCGGCGAATTTGGCCATACCTGTTGTAAAGTGGGTGGTCGCAAGTGCAATTGTGGTCAAGAGGGATGTCTGGAGGCTTATGTCTCGGCACGTGGCATGATACAGACTGCTCGTGAGATCCTTGATCAGCATCCAGAAATGGACAGTATGTTGCGCCGTATGCCTGAAATGACTATGAAGATCTTGAAGCAAGCCTGCGAAATGGAAGACAAGGTGGCATTGGAAACCGTGCGCTATACGAGTCGCATCTTGGGTGTGAAACTTGCCAACTATGCTTCCATAGTCGATCCTGAAGCTGTTATCCTCACTGGCGAACTTGCCATGTTCGGTAAGTGGATGATGCCCGACCTTCGTGCTTGTTTTGAAGAGAATGTGTTTCACAATAGCCGTGACAAGATAGAATTGTTCTTCTCCGATTTCGATGAAGGGGAGCGAGACATCCTTGGAGCCAGTGCCTTGGCATGGACGGTGAAGGAATACTCGTTGTTTAAGTAAACTGTAGGAATGGATATAGAACATATCAAACAAATTATTTCAAGCAGTCCCAATCTCAGTACCGTCCTCGGCATGGAATTTATCTCCACTCCCGAGGACGATATCTGTATGGCACGTATGGCTGTTGATGAACGCACACGTCAGCCTTTTGGCTATCTTAGCGGTGGCGCTTCGTTGGCATTGGCAGAGAATGTGGCTGGTGTCGGTTCGTCGGCACTCTGTCCCGGATGTGCCTGTGTGGGCATTGAAGTCAGTGGCAGCCATGTCAAAGCTGTGACAGAAGGGGAGACGGTGACCGCCACTGCACGATTGCAACATCGTGGAAAGACCCTTCATGTGTGGAATGTAGAACTCCGTGATACGTCTGGTGATTTGATATCCACTGTGCGTGTCACCAATTATATCATACCATCCTATGAATGAAACAACAGCTTTTGCCATATATCGCTTGCCCCATCAACAGCAGTGTGTGCTGGTGGATCAGATTGGCGGACTGCCACGCGAGTTGCCATCGTGTGCCGAACTGTGTGGCTGCGAGGGATTTGTCATGGCTCCCTTTGCTCCTTCTGCAGATTGTCCTATATTGCTGTTGCGCCCGGACAGGGTATATACTTTTGCTTGTGCAGACCATGTGAAGGCATTGATTCCTGTAGATTCGGTAGAAAATATAGAATCGCAGATTGAACCGCAACCTTTTTCTCATGCCGACTATCAGGTAGATTTCGCCAATTTCCACGAACATCTTGTCAATGGCGAGTTTAGCAAACTCGTCCTTTCCCGCAGTGTTGACATCAAGCGTAAGCCAGGTCTTACGGCAATCAGTCTTTTTGCCGAAGCCTGTTGCCGTTATCCACGGGTGATGGTGGCATTGGTTTCCACTCCGCAGGCAGGTACATGGCTTACTGCCACTCCCGAAATTCTGTTGTCGGGCAGTGGTCGCTTCTGGCAGACTATGGCTCTTGCCGGCACCATGCCCTACAGCGACAAGGTGCGGTGGAGCGATAAGAATATTCAAGAGCAACGGTATGTGGCTACTTATGTCACTGAGGTGTTGGAACACTATACTTCCGATTTCACCGAACATGGTCCTCGCACGGTGCGCGCTGCCCATTTGGCACATCTGCGCAGCGATTTCCATTTCACCTTGTCGAATACCGACAGGGTGGGAGAACTCATTCAGGCACTCCATCCCACACCGGCTGTATGTGGTCTGCCCAAGGATGAGGCTCGCCAGTTTATCCTTGCCAACGAGCATCACGACCGTCGTTATTATAGTGGTTTCATGGGACCGTTGTCACTTCACGATACGACCCATCTCTATGTCACCTTGCGCTGCATGCAACTCTTCAACAGTCATTGTCGCCTTTATGCCGGTGGTGGCATCTTGCCGGAAAGTAACGAACAGTTGGAATGGCAGGAGACCGAAGCGAAGCTCGACACCATGCGTCGTCTTTTCCAGTAATCATTGCTTATAAACACTAAATCTCTCGTGATGTATTATTCATCGAAAGAAAACGTCAATATCCTCACCGCTTTATTGGTTGCCCATGGCGTGCGCCATGCTGTGGTGTGTCCCGGCAGTCGCAATGCTCCTATAGTCCACAACCTTGAGGCCTGTCCTGATATCCAGTGTCATCCGCTTACCGATGAGCGCTCGGCAGGCTTTTGTGCGCTGGGCATTACTGATGCTACCAACCAACCCGTAGTGGTGTGTGTCACCAGTGGGTCGGCATTGCTCAATCTCGCCCCTGCAGTGGCAGAGGCTTACTATCGTCACCGCCCATTGGTCGTGGTTTCTGCTGACCGTCCTCCCCAGTGGATTGACCAACTCGATGGGCAGACCCTGCCGCAACCTGATGCGCTTGGACGCTTTGTGGCAAAGGCTGTCTCATTGCCAGAACCTGCTGATGATGAGACACGATGGTACTGCGAACGGTTGGTCAACGAGGCATTGTTGGAACATCGCGCGCCTGTACATATCAATATAGCCATCAGCGAACCGCTTTTCGATTTCTCTTGTCCCTCGCTCCCTGCTGTTCGTTGCATGGAACGCATCGAGGCTGAGATTCCCAACCATGTGTTGAGTCACATCGGCCGTATGTTCATGTTGTCCAAACGTCCTATGCTTATCAGCGGTCAACCCTTCAACCATCGGTTGGATGAGATGGTGATGATGGTAGAACACGACGAGAGCTATGTGCCCGACCTCGTGGTCTATGTTGGCTTACCCATAGTGAGCAAACGGGTAAGGAAGTTTCTGCGACGTTCCAAAGAGTCGTGGCTGATCAACGAAACAGGTGAGGTCAGCGACCCCTTGATGAATCTCACTAAGGTCATTGTAGGTGATTCCGATATGGTGGTTGATCATTTACACTTCCTGCTCGAACAAGATCCCCATCCGTTTGTGCAGCGTTGGCAGACTTTGGCGGCAAAGGTTGATGAGGCTGTGAGTACCTTTGATGCTCCTTTCTCGCAGCTGCTTGCTGTTCGTCAACTTGAAATGCGATTGTCGGCATTGCCCATGGTCTATCGCCATTATGCCAACTCTACCGCCATCCGACTGGCGAATAGTTTTGCTACGGGTGCATTATGGTGCAACAGGGGTGTCAATGGCATTGAAGGGTCACTGTCCACTGCTGTCGGTCAAGCCATGGCAGTCAGTCCGTGGCCTTTGTTCTGTGTCATCGGCGACCTCAGTTTCTTCTACGATCAGAATGCACTATGGAACAATCAGCTACCGTCCAATCTCCGCATTCTGCTGCTCAACAACGGTGGGGGAGGCATTTTCCGCCTTTTACCTGGATTGGAAAAGAGTCCTGCTCGCGACGCCTTGGTGTCGGCAGCCCATCATACAACTGCCGCAGGCATCTGCCAACAGTGTGGAGTGGGTTATCTCACCGCTGTTGATGCTGACTCGCTTACTGATGGGTTGCAGTGGTTAGTGTCTGCATCCGATTGTCCTTTGTTGCTTGAAGTCACCACCGACGCTGCCATTGACGAGCAAGTGATGCGCAGTTACTATCAGACTATTCTCAGATATCCTATAGATTGATTCAATCAATCGGTCATTAGCGATTATCGCTTTTGGAGTATAGCAATCGGGCAGGAAGAAAACATCTTGGTGTTTCTTCCTGCCCGATATTCATGATTTCAAAATCGGCTGTTTGTCCGATATGAGTTTATTGCTTATGCTGGGAAGCATAGCACAGCATGTTGAGCAACAGCTGTCGTCCTACAGCATCGGCTTTGTTCATGCCCTGAGTGTTGAAGGTATTCATCGACTCGTTCATACCGTCGAGATCCACCTTCTTCGTATAGGCTTCCGTTCCTTTCAGACAAGCAGGGATGTCGAGTGTGGTAATGAGTATTCTGCCACGTCCTGCAGGAATCTCGGAGAGTGCCGAATATACCTCTTTGCGATGGTCAGACACACAACCGACCAATACTTCACCGCTCATGTCGCGCAAACCGATGCGGCGACGATTGTAGGCTGCAAAACACTGATACTCCCAGTTGAACACACAGTCGGTGGGTAATCCTTCAAAGATGGGGTGTGACCGACAGAAGAAGTTGCCACCATACCATGATCGTCCCAAGGCTTTCTCACCTCTATAGTCCATCACCTCTTTATCGCAAAGCAGATCTGCCCAGCGCACGGGATTATCTACAATGACGAGAGTGTGGCCCGAATAAACCCACTCCAGAATATCGCTGTATCCACTTCCAAACTGTGTGGGTTCAAAGGCTCCTACTATCATCAGGTCTGTCTGTGGTCTGCCACGATGGTAATTCACCGTCTTCACGCCTTGTGCATCAAGGTAGGCTGCCAGTACACCAGTGGTATCAGCCACGGCACATACACCGTCAATACCTGTTGCATTCATAGCCACGGCATAGATCTTATCATCACCGGTAGCCATGGTGCGTCCGTGTTGTTGCAGTTGGGCTTCGATGCTGACATAACCGGCACAGGGAATGCGCACCTTCCAACCAGTCATCAGATTCTCGCCATAGACCACTCCGCCACTCACTTTGACGCGCTTTTTCATCCGTGCCAATACTTTGCCTTGCGCGTCGCGTGCGGTGAGTTGAAGCATGGCTGGTCCGTGGATATCCTTTCTGTTGACGATATATACATCGGTAGTCGTCGTATCGCCAACGGCAAGCACCTTATGGGTGAGTTTCACTGAGAGATAAAGTGGACGGTTGTAACGGGCTATCAGCTGTGCATCGCCTTTGAGGTTGCGGTAGTTATCTACCACACCCGAATGGTTCTCCAGTTTCATCGACTCCCATCCGTTGATGGCATAGGCATCTACGGTGTTGCTGATGTGAACATTCTCCATCACACGGCCTTGGTAATAATATGCCACATTACCCATCTGTCGAGTCAGACTGTCAACACAGGGGAATGCTTTGCTGAAGCCACGGGTGCGGAGGAAGTTATCGTAGGCATCATACCATGCTAAATAGTCGGCAGCCTCCCAGTTGTTAGTGCGTCCCGAACGGAGAATCTCGTCGCGGATGAGTTGCAGACGTGGCGGTGTGCCGATGGCTCCTTCTTCTCCCCAATATACTATTTCGCCTTTATTATCAGAGAAACGCAGGTAGTCGTTCTTGCCTTTATAGATATAGTCATGATAGACACCGGGTCCGCCAGCATGGTGGTTGTCCCACCAACCAATATTGTGGAAGGTGGTATCGCCGGGCATCAGGTGCAGTTTGAAATGGTCGTCGGGTAATCCCTCCGGATTCTTTCCGTTGCACGAATTATAGGTGAGGATGCGCGATGGGTCGAGGCGATGTGCCATTTGCATCTGTCGGCGGTCTTCTGCCTGTGGTGAAGCACCACGCTCGTTGTGCAGATTATAGATGATGAGTGATGGATGTGATCGGTCGCGACGTATCATACGTGCCAGTTTCTCATTGCGGTAGTTGAAATAAAACTGGGTGTAGGCTGTACCGTCATCAAACTTGTTGGCGGGATATTGGTTGCCGCCGGGTTCCTCGAAATAGAGCAGACCGAGTTCGTCGGCTGCGTTGAGCACATCGGTATTGCCGATGGTGCGGTGGAAGTTGAGCATATTCATGCCCAGTTGTTTGGCGTCTCGCACCTGTTTGTAGGCGAGCTCGCGAGAAGGAGTAATACCGTTGTCGGGCCAGAAACTCCATGAGATGGCGGTGATGAGGGTGATGCGCTTGCCGTTGAGGTAGAACTGTCGGTCACCTTTTACGTCGCGCACTTCAAACCATCGGAATCCGAAACGTTGTGTCAACTCATCGTTGCCCAGTTTGGCGGTAAGTTCGTAGAGGTTGGGTTCTTCCACACTCCATAGTTTGGCTTGAGGCAAAGAGAGGGTCAGGGTTTTCTCGCTACCATCCATCTGTTCCTGACGACTCCATACTACCTTGTTGCTTCCGCGTTCTCTCAGTTCGAGTTTCAGTGGTGTGGCTTGTTTCACGCCTTCTGCTGCTATGTGTACTTTGACGGTAGAGGCGGCTGGGGTGTTCTCCACAAACATATCGCGGATAAACGTATTGTCGGTTGCCACGAGGTGAACACGTCCTGTGATTCCTCCAAAACCATGTGAGGGATTGGTGAGGTAGGCTCCCCACGCATAACACTGCGAGTCTTTCCAGTTGAAATTGCCGTTGGGGTCGGTGATGCGAACAGCTACCTCATTCTTTTGTCCCACTTTGGCGTATGGGGTGATATCCACTTCAAAGGGAGTGCTGTTGACCAAATCGTAGCCCACCAATTGGCGGTTGACGAAGATCTCGGCACGGAAGCGCACGGCATCAAACTGCAGAGCGATGCGCTTGCCTTGCCAGTTGGCAGGCACATCAACCTGCGTGCGAAACCATGACACGCCGACATAATTGCCGGTCACACCATAGGTCTGACCATTCCATCCCCACATCTCACCTTCCACAGTGGCAGGAAGATGCACACCAGTCTTCTGTGGGTGGTCGAGCAACTGCCATCCGCCTGTGGGCAGATTGACTGGCAGCGATGCCATGGTGACGGGCGGTGTGAAGAGTTTGTCGTTTGCCCACTGTGCTTGAGGATCGAGGGTGATGTCCCACGCTAATGGCGACAGGTCAATCTTGTCACGTGCCGCACTCTGTAAAGCAACAGCAGAGAGGGCCATTAGTAACAATCTTTTGATTTGCATAATTGTTGTTTTTTAGATTAGTTAATATGTGATGTTTGGTAGGGTAGTGTGTAGTAGTTGTCGGTGATTGCTGGGCTGTCAGACCGTAGCAGGACTCTTATGTCTTTCGGTCTGCCATATACATTCCCGTCAGAATACAGACGGCACCTATCAGAAAATAGATGGTAATCTTCTCGCCCAACACCCATGAGGCAAAGATCATCGTGGTGATGGGATTGAAATATACCCAGTTGGTGGCTTTCACCGCACCGAGTTTGGAGATACACCAGTTCCATGTCAAGAAACAAATCATCGATGCCAGACAGCCTAAAAACAATAGGTTGCCCACAACCACGGGTTGGGTCAGCACTGCCATGGAAGGCACGCCCGGCACCAATATATAATAAGGTATGATGGTCAGCACACCATAGAAGAATACCTTCCGCGTGATGAAAGCAGCACTATACTTGTCGGTCATTGTCTTCATCAACAGCGAGTAGAATGCCCAACAGATGCAGGCTGTAAATGCCAGGGCGTCGCCCACGGGAGAAAGGTGGAGCACAAATCTGCCGTTGAGCACTATGATGATCATACCCATAAATGCCAATAGTGAACCTGTCAACTGCATGATATGGATGCGCGAAGAGCGATAGACCAACCGCACCAGTAGTGTGGCAAACAGTGGACAGGAGCATACGATGAGTGAAGTATTGGTGGCTGTGGTGTAGTTCATGGCTTCGTTCTCACTCAGGAAATAGAGTGAACCTCCGGTGATGCCCAACAATACCATCAGACCTTCGTCGCGCCATGAGTCAGCAAAGAGTCGTCGATGGTTGAAACAGAACATCAGCACATATGCCATGGCGAAACGCAGCGTGAATATCTGTGCTGGCGAAAGACCATTAATCATCAACACCTTGGTAGATACAAAGGTGGTGCCCCATATTGCTACAGTTAGGAATGCAACAAGATGGTAGAAGATGTTATTGTTTGTCTTTGGCATCTGAATCTTTGGTGTTATCACGAATCAATACAGTCTTTGTTGTGTGGCTATCGCTACACGCATGCAAAGATAGTGCAAACCGAGTGAAATGCCAAAGAAAAACTGTGTTTTTCTTTTATTTCCGAGGTGCCGCCTATCTTGGGACTCCTGTCCAGAGATAGTGCAAACCGAGTGAAATGCCAAAGAAAAACAGTGTTTTTTAACATAGAGACTTTGATGTTGTACAGGAAAAAATCGTCAACATTCAAATGTTCTATACTCTGAAAAAGAGTTTCGTTTCTGTTAGTATCTTTATTTTTATAAAAGCATCAAAAGCCTCTACAAAATTTTTATAATCTCCCATAAGCCTAAAGTTTGTATTGTGAAAGTCAATATTAATCTGTCGAAGACAAATCAAGCAAGAAATCATAGATGCTGATAATCTGAATTCCATCATCATCGCTCCATGATTTTGTATGCTCACCAACGATAAGGAGTTTACATTCCGAAAAAGTGGTACATGTTCCACTTTTTCGGAACAAAGGTAATACTATTCTTTTAAAAATAAGACAGTTTCTTTAGGAATTTGACAATTTTAGCCAAATTCGCTACTCTACATATACACCTCCATGCCATTCACCTCAAATATACACACATCTCGAAGCTGCCGGATTTCATTTGAGTCCAGCAGTTTCATTCGTCTTGTGCCTTTATAGAAGTCATATTTGAGGGAGATGCAACGGTGCCAGGACTGGATCTCACCGCTGCGAGTCCATAGACGGATGTCGATGGGTTCGGGACTGGATAGGATTTTGCGGAGGGTGGTGATGTGGATTGATTGCATAGTGATTGGTGTTAGTCGAAGGTGCGGTGGAATGGATCATCGAAGATGTTCTTACCGTAGTCAATGGTGATTGGGAGATGATGACTTCTATATTTGTACTTGAACTTGATACTGTTCGTGGCGTTATCCAGTGCGTAAATTTTCACGGATTTTACTTTTGTCCTTACAGGACGTTTGAAAAAATAACCATACATACCCAGGGTGTTACCCTGGGCTAAGAAGATGTTGCCCCATTCGGGGCGTTAGTAACCAAACAAGCAGTGGTGGGCTGGAAATAACAAAACAAGCAAAGGCGGGCTGAAAGCCCAATGGTTTTCTTAGCCCAGGGTAACACCCTGGGGACATTGTGCAATGTACCCGAGTACGTCCTGTAAGGACAAAAGTAACAATCATCGGATTGTTTTCGTTAAGCCATGAGCAGAATCGAACTTTCCGATTAAGTGAACGAAAAATCAAGCTCGCTTTGATTATGCCGTGGCGAGAAAACAAAGGCGTATGCCAATTTAGACGGAATTTAAACGGATTGTTTTTGGTGGTTGCCTGTCGGCAAGAAATCTTTGGAGGAAATCTTTGAGGAAAATCTTTGGCCTATGGCCAGAAATCAATATTTAATTTTAATCATATCTCAATAAAATATTTCTTGCGCTCGCGCAACATCTTTAAAAAGATTTCCCCCAAAGATTTCTAGCCTTCAGGCTACTAAAAAAATCCGTATTCTCCCGTGTGTTCCGTGGATAATAATCTTTCCGTGTGCGACAAAAAAGGGAGGATGAGTTTGCGATAGTACCGCCTTAACTATATAAAAATTGGTAGTTAGGGCGGCGCTATCGCTTATAAGTCCGCCCTAACTATGTTAAAAAAGGTAGTTAGGGCGGTGCTATCCTTGCGTGTCTCAGTTTTTTTGTTTATCTTTGCACCAATAAGATACGGTATAAATGAAATAAAATCAGAACGTTATGAATACAAACGGGATAATAGGACGTGAGTATGAGCAAAAACTCATACTGGAGCGTTGTAAAAGCAGCAAGGCAGAACTGATAGCAATCTATGGTCGTAGGCGTGTAGGAAAGACTTTTTTGGTTCGAAAAATGTTCAATGACCAGTTTGCTTTTTCGTTTATAGGAATGTATGAAGTGAGCCGTGCGGTACAGCTGGAGCAGTTTCGCATGGCATTGGAACATTATACTAAACAGACTGTGCCGAGACTGAAAACTTGGTTTGAGGCTTTTGCTGCTTTGCGTGAATATCTGTCGGGCTTATCTCTGCAGGAACCGATTGTTCTGTTCTTTGATGAATTGCCTTGGATGGATACACCCAAAAGTAATTTCATCGCAGCTTTCAGCTATTTTTGGAATTCATGGGCTTCAATGGTTCCTAATATGAAACTTATCGTCTGTGGTTCTTCTACTACGTGGATGTTGTCCAAGTTTATAGGCGATAAGGGCGGACTGTATGGTCGTGTAACTCGCCAGATTTATCTGGCTCCGTTCTCTCTGGGTGAGACCGAGCAGTTCTTAAACGACTTGAAAGGTTTGTCTCTTACCCGTCAGCAGGTGTTGGATGTCTATATGATATTGGGAGGTATTCCTTATTATCTTGATATGCTGGAGCATGGTGTACCATTAGACGTGTGCATTGATAGATTGTTTTTCTCGCAGGATTCACCATTACGTGGAGAGTTTGATTTTCTCTTCCGATCCCTATTTCATGACTCCAAGCATTATCGCAAGATAGTAGAGGTGCTTTCTGAAAAAATGAAGGGGATGACCCGTAAGGAATTGATGGATGAGTTGAAACTGAAAGGCGGTGGACAGTTATCAGAAATCCTGGAGAATCTGAAGAAATGTGACTTTATCAGAAAATATTCTACCATAGGAAAGAGTGAAAGGGATGCCATTTATCAGTTAACTGATTTATACTCATTGTTCTATACCCGTTTTGTGGCAAATAACAGTGGACAGGATCAGAATTTTTGGAGTAACATGCGCAATTCGGGAAGTCGCACAGCCTGGAGTGGCTATGCTTTTGAACAGGTGTGCCTGCATCATATCCCACAAATCAAAAAAACATTGGGCATTTCCGGTGTTTTGGCGAATGTTTATTCCTGGTCTTGTCGTCCTTTTGTGGATTCTACTGGTGCTGAGTGGCGAGGCGGGCAGATTGATATGTTGATTGATCGTGCCGACGACACGATCAATATTTGTGAGATGAAATATGCCGAAGATGAGTTTGTGATAGATGCCAGCTATGAGCAGCGACTGCGTGACAGAATGTCTTCATTCTCTGTGGCAACCAAGACGAAGAAAGCCTTGTTGCATACTTTCATCACGACTTATGGTGTGAAGCAGAATATGTACAGCGGATTGGTGAATAGTGAAGTGACGATGAATGATCTCTTTTGATAACACCTTAGTCAAACGTTGGACAATACTCTTGCCACCGTTTTCGTTAAGCCAGATGAGCAGAATCGAACATTTCTGTGATTTCTGTGATTTCCGTGTGACCTTTTTGGGGTTGCCTGTCGGCAAGAAATCTTGGAGGACATACCCAAGCAATGCTTACCTTTAAGTCATCGCTTTCGCATGCCACTGTCAAAAAGACCATCGCAAGCAATGCTGTCGACAGTCATTTGACAGTGGGGTTGTTCATTCTCATGTTCTTCAGTTTCGTGATGTTTTTGTAAGTTTATATATATTGATATGGTTGGTTTCATTCTTCGTCCTTCGTTTTATGGTTGTGTCAGCGCGGTATAGTTATTAGGTGTGGAGAATTTAACTCTCGTTTGCAAAGTTACGAAACATAATTCGAAGATTTTAGAAAAATTTTAGTTTTCACTTTCTTTTGCCGTTGACTAAACACTTTTTAACTTTCTTTTAACGGCCACTTGTTGCGTTTTAAGGCTGTTGTTTCTTGCTTTTAACGTGCATTTTTTGGCCTTTTCTTGCTTTTAACGTGTAGTTTGGGGGTGCTTCTGCATGGATATGTTATGATCATCACTATTTCATTGTCGCATGCGAATCTCACGGATTTTGTTTTCGTTGGTGCTCCGAAAAAGGATATTAGAGGTGGACACCCTTCACAAAATCGGTGTTGATATCTTGGATATTGCGCTTGGCTTTACAGTAGGCAGAGTCTGAGATGAAGCCCGATTCGTATGCCACTTCCACTTGAGTGGAAGCAGGATTGGCATTGGCATAAAGGCGAGCATATTCCAAACGGAACATGTTGACGAGACGGTAGTAACCCACTTCGGCAATAAAACGACTGGCACCTGAACGCAGGCCCTTATCCACTCCAGAGAGAATTTGAGTCTTGAGCAGATGTTTGTCGCGATAGTTTTGCAAGATCACCTGCAACACAGCCTCTTTAGCCTCTTTACTATAGCGTGCTCGCAGTTTGGCAACCTTAGGAGCGGTAGTTGGTGTTGTGACTTGCTGTGTCTCTGCCTCAGCGACGGGTTCCTCCTCAGGATTGTCCGCAACAATATCTTCTATGGTGATCGTATCTGGCTGGACATTCTCCGAGAGCGGATCGTCAGACTCTGTTTCTGCCAACGGTTCTGTTTCGGTAGGCATTTGATCCTGTGGTTGCTGTTTCTCGGTTGTTGCAGACTCAGTCACGGACACTGTTTCTGCATCGTCCAGAATCACTTCCTGCTGTTCTGTCTCTGTCGTAGCCTCCGTGTCGATCTCGGTGTCGTCAGTTGTTTCAGCAGGCGTGTCGGTCTGCGCCATCGACAGCCTTTGGTCGTCATTCTGTGTAGTGTTTTTGTTATCATTGACGGATTTTGACCGTTGTGGATGGAGAATGAGACAGAGGAATATAACCATCCAAACGGAAAAGACGATATGGATGATAGCCATGAGCAGGCGACTGCCTATGACCAAGGGGAACCAGGCAATGCCTATCCATACCACCGGCATCCAAATGACTTTTTCGGCAAAGCGCAGTGGAAAGTCGTCCTCGGTGGCATAGTTCTGAATGTGGTAGTTGTCGATGAGTTGTGTGATGCGGTGGATAACACCCAGAAGTCGTGCGGTGAGTAATACGCTGAATCCCACCATCACCCATAGAAACCAATGGTAATGCTGTTCCAACCAGTTGCCGCTACCTGCAAGGATGGTTACTGCCATGACGGTGAGTAATGAGATAGGAATGGTGAAGACGGTCACGTTGAAGAGTCCGGCCAATGGCTTCCGATGGAAGTAGCGCTGAAACAGCATAGAGAAGCAGCACGGGTAGAAGATGATGCAGAAGATGCGCACATACTGCCAGGCAGCCTCACTCATAGGGCAGAGGAAGTAGGGCAGTTGCAGTATCACGGCTGCACAGAAGAATGTGACCTGTCGGCGTGCGGGATAGTAATAGTCAGCCTCTTGGTCGTAGGGCCGACACATGTGGAACCAACGCACTACGGCACAGATGATGCCCGTGACGATGAAGATGAGACAGACATCTGAATAGAATATAGGTAATGTTAAATTGTAGTGCATGGCGGTATGGTCTTTTTAGGGTGATGTTAATACTTGAAACTTGATCCTCCTACAAACTCGCGCATGATAGAGGTGGGCGGAATCTCACGGTCGGAAATGGGGATGAAATAATGCAGGAATTTCAAGAGGCGGTGTGCCTCGGCATATTCCGGACAGTTGCGAGGCACAGCCGCAAGAATCAGTTCGGCGTGAGGACGGAGCACGGCAAACTCGATATTGAGTGCCGAGTTGAACATCACGTCTGCTGTTTCCTGGAATGGCGCAATCCATTGATCTTCTGCTTCACAGACATTGCGCCATTGGCTGATGGTCTCCTGTGCCGTATAGGCACCTTTATTATAATCGCGGATGATGCGTCGCAGCAGTCGGTTGTCCTGTGTGGGAATCCAGTTGTGCGCATCGAGGAACTCTACGTCGCGGTTTTGAAAGAGTCTGAATTTCAGTCCCTGCGAGGTATTGTTGACCTTTGCAGAGACCACTGGGAACGGCATTTTTAGTTCTTCGGCGTAGTCTTGATAGACTTCCAATAATGAGGTTCCTTCTGGGAAACTCTTGGTTATATTATTATTCTTGCAACGTATCTGTAGCATGATTCTTAGTTTTCTTGGAGACAAAGGTAATACAAAATCATCAAATTGCCATGCAAGATTTGAATTATTTCGTTTTTTTATGCTGCACACATACTCCTTACATCATTATTTCAGTATAATTTTTATTACATTTTAACAAATTACAGTTTTACAGTTTTACAGTTTTACAGTTTTGAAAAAGCTAAAAATTCTGCCAATTAAGAGATTTTAACAATTATAAAATTAACAACAAATATAAATTATATATAAATATATATATATATAAATATATATATATTATATATATAAAAAATCGGCTCGAAAGTCAGAAACCGTTTATAAAAACTGTAAAACTGTAAAACTGTAAAACTGTAAAACGCAGTTGGCGCTCTAACACTATGGTTCATTTCTATTACAGCGTCTAACAGCATACCCATGATTTTACCACAGGTTCAAGCCAATATACGTATAGTGCTCCACCTAACTGCCTAATATTCAGCAATATACAATAACCGCTAAGATTTACACTCCAAAATTAGGCTTTGTAACGCATTGATACACAGAGAAATGTAACAAGGTGACGGACATTTCCATCACAAGTTGGCGACAAGTGGAACAACCTATTGTTTTTTTTCGTACCTTTGCACCGTGGTTCAAGAGAGAATCACTCATCGCACTGAACATTCCGTCCGCACACAGACGTGGGCAACTCCTCAGTAAGTCACCAGTGAATCCGCATTAAATCCCAGAATCAGGCGGGCGACGATGGGACAAAATGGGAGAAACATGGGAACTGAAAAGGAAAAACAGACGATGTGGGAATGAAGCGAAAAACGAAGGATGAAAACGAAGGATGAAATCCAACGTTTTCGTTAAGCCAGATGAGCAGAATAAAGCTCGCTTTAATTCTGCCATGGCGAGAAAAGGTGCCATGAAATGGAACTCCAAAATGATAATAAACGAGTAAAGAAACAGACTATGACAACAAGACAATGGAAACCCATCAGAGCGTTTGAAGAGATCCTCTTCGAAGAATACAACGGCATTGCCAAGATTACCATCAACAGACCACGGTACCGCAACGCCTTCACACCAAAGACCACCCTCGAACTGAGTCAGGCCTTCGCCATCTGTCGTGAACTGCAGCGCATCCGCGTCGTACTGCTCACCGGTGCCGGCGACAAAGCATTCTGTTCGGGAGGCGATATGCATGTGAAAGGCCGTGGAGGATATATTGACGAAGAAGGCGTGCCCAGACTGAGTGTCCTCGATGTGCAGATGCAGATACGCCGACTGCCCAAACCCGTTATTGCCATGGTCAACGGCTATGCTATCGGCGGCGGTCATGTGCTCCATCTGGTGTGCGACCTGACCATCGCATCGGAGAATGCCATCTTCGGACAGACTGGTCCTAAAGTCGGATCCTTTGACGCCGGCTTCGGTGCATCCTACCTCGCACGAATGGTGGGACAGAAGAAGGCCCGCGAGATATGGTTTCTCTGTCGCCAGTATTCAGCCCAGGAGGCAGAACGTATGGGCATGGTCAACAAGGTCGTGCCATTCGACCAACTGGAAGACGAGTGTGTGGCATGGGCAGAAGAGATGATGGAACGTTCCCCCATTGCTTTGCGCATGATCAAAGCCGGACTCAATGCCGAACTCGACGGACAAGCCGGTATTCAGCAGTTGGCAGGCGATGCTACCATGCTCTACTACTTCCTCGATGAAGCACAAGAGGGTGGCAAGGCATTCTTGGAGAAGCGCAAACCCGATTTTGACAAATACCCTCAAATCCCCTGATCAGCAATGTATAAGATAGACTTGGAAGAGCGGGTGCTCCATTTCCGACAGCCTGCCGGAACATCACGAGGCATCTATACCGACCGTCGGTCGTGGTTTGTGACCGTCACCGATGGCAATCGTCAGGGCGTGGGAGAATGTGCTCCGCTACCCCAACTCAGTTGTGACGACCGTTCAGACTACGCCCAACTGTTGCGCCGCTTCTGCGACCAGATAGAACAGACGGGATGTTTCGACCCAGAACTCCTGCGCGACTATCCCTCGATGCTCTTCGGACTGGAAACCGCCATGCTCCATCTGCAAGCGGGTGACATCATCTTCGACACCCCATTCAGCAGGGGAGAAGAAGGAATCACCATCAACGGACTGGTATGGATGGGCAATTTCGAAGAGATGACCCAACGGCTCGACCAGAAACTCGACCAGGGATTCCACTGCGTGAAACTCAAGATTGGTGCCATCCGCTTTGAGGATGAACTCGAACTCGTGAAGCGCATACGCAACAGATACAGCCATCGGGAGGTGGAGCTGCGTGTCGATGCCAACGGAGCATTTGACTTTGAAGATGCACTCTACCGCATGGAACTCTTAGCGCAATATGCAATCCACTCCATCGAACAGCCCATTCGTGCCGGGCAGTGGAGCTTCATGGCAGAACTCTGTCACAACTCACCATTGCCCATCGCACTCGATGAAGAACTCATCGGTGTGAACGACAGAGACCAAAAACGACAGATGCTCAACATCATCCGTCCCGCTTATATCGTATTGAAACCCTCATTGCATGGCGGTATGATGGGAGTAAGAGAGTGGGTAGAGACAGCTCGCGATATGGGAATAGGCAGTTGGATAACCTCAGCATTGGAGAGTAATGTCGGTCTTGACGCCATTGCCCAACTCACAGCCGATATCTATGGTTCTGCCATCCGCATGCCCCAAGGACTGGGCACCGGCCAACTCTTTACGGATAATATACCCATGCCGCTGACCATCAAGGGCGACAAACTATGGCGATGCAGATAGAAGAGTTTTTGGAGGAATGGCACAACGACAGTGACACCCTGCTCGTACACACCAGTGGATCGACAGGGAAACCCAAACCCCTGTGGGTGGAGAAACGACGCATGGAAGCGTCGGCACGTATTACCTGCCGTTTCCTCGGACTGAAAGCAGGAGACACCGCTTTGCTCTGTCTGCCACTCGACTATATAGCCGGTAAGATGATGGTGGTCAGGTCGCTGGTGAGTCAACTGCGGCTGACAACGGTAGAACCCAGTAGCCATCCTCTTGCCCTCTTGCCTCCATCACTACAGCAGATTGACTTTGCTGCCATGGTGCCCCTGCAGGTGTGGCAATCGCTGAAGAATGATGAGCAACGGCAACGGATCATGGATATTCGGCAACTGATTATCGGCGGTGGATCCATCGATGACCAATTGGCTGCACAGCTCCGAGACTTCCCACATGCCGTATGGAGCACCTACGGAATGACCGAGACGTTGTCGCATATCGCCCTCCGCCGGCTCAACGGGCCGCAACGGTCGGAATGGTACAAACCTTTTGAAGGTGTCGGTCTGTCGGTTACCGCCGAAGGTTGTTTGACGATAGATGCTCCTGCCGTACATGAGGGAGTGCTCGTGACCAACGATATCGTGGAACTGCGTGCTGACGGATGTTTCCGTATTCTTGGCAGGCGCGATAATGTGATATGTTCGGGTGGCATCAAGATTCAGATGGAAGAGGTGGAGCGGTTGTTGCATGCTTATACCGATGTGCCGTTGATGATAACCCGTGCACCTCATCCGGTATTGGGGCAACAGGTGGTCATGCTGACGGAGAGTGATGACAGGGAAGGCCTTCGCAACATTTGTCGTAATCATCTGCCTCGCTATTGGCAACCACGAAGCATCTTCACCGTAACACATCTGCCTCAGACTGCGACCGGCAAACCTGCACGTGCCGAAGCTGAACAAATGGCGGTTGCACACGGAATGCATGGATGACACTCAATAATCACAGATCATCAATCAGAATATAAAAGGACTGAAAACATAAGGGGGACGTGTCCTCACGGATTCGTCCCTCTTTTCGGTTGTTAGTATTATAAATAGGTAGTAGAACGAAATGATGCCAAAGCATCATGATGGGTATATCGGTTCAGCACTCACGATAGAAATCGAGTGCCTCTTTGATTTCGTCTTCAGTAGCTGTTTGGTCGATGCGGATGTCGCCCACATGGCCCAAAAGCGTGAAGTTGATGGTGTTGCCCACATTCTTCTTGTCGTGGTGCATCAATTCTATCAGTCGAGGATAGTCGTCGCAGGTGATTGCCATCCGTCCGTAGTTCTCCTTGATGAATGCCACGGTCTGACGCATGATGTCGGTGGGAAATCCAGTCTTGACACAACAGAGATACAACTCTACAATCAGTCCGTATGCCACCGCATAGCCGTGAAGAATAGGCTGGCGCTCCAATGCCAACGATTCGAAAGCATGTCCTGCCGTATGTCCGAGGTTGAGTGCTTTGCGGATGCCGTGCTCTGTGGGATCTTCCGTCACGATGTGTTGCTTCACACTCACATTATCAGCCACCATCTCACTGGTGATGTGCGAGGTGACAGGGTCGAAACAAACCAATTGACTCCAGCGTTCTTTGGTGGAAATCAGTCCGTGTTTCAACATCTCCGCATAGCCAGAGAGAATATTCTCCCGATCCATGGTGTGCAGAAATTCAGTATCGAGGATGACACAACAGGCATTGTTGAATACACCGATTTCATTTTTCAATCCTCCGAAATTGATGCCCGTCTTGCCGCCAACACTGGCATCGACCATAGAGAGCAGGGTAGTGGGGATGTTGATATAAGCAATGCCGCGCTTGAATGTGGAAGCAGCAAACCCACCTAAATCGGTGACCATGCCACCACCCAGATTGACCATCAGCGAATGGCGTGTGGCACCAAGGCGTTGCATTTCGCTCCAAACAAAGGATAGGGTGTCGAGCGTCTTGTGAGTGTCGGTACAGCCGATGGTGATCAACTGTGCATCGTGCATCGACGGACATTGGCAGACCAGTGGCCAACATACTTTGAGCGTTGTTTCATCAACAAGCACCAAAAGACGGTCGTGGCTACATGCCGCTACAGCTTCGTCGATTGCTTTCCGAATGTTTTGTGATATGATAACCTTCTGTTGTTTCATTTCTGTCTGCAAAATTAGTATAAAATTTGCAATTTCGTCTATAAAAATTATAGATAATTGACGAAATGGGCATTTTTCCTGTTTTTTGGGTTAAACTCTTTGGCGATTTAAGCGTCAAAAACCCCAGATTGAACTTAAAACGTTACCTATAGAAAATGAAAAAGAGATTCCTAATGACCCTGATGACGTTGACCATTGCCATAATAGCCATGGCGCAGCGCTCCATTACGGGTAAAGTGATTGAAAACGACTCGCAGGATCCAGTGGCACAGACCACCGTACGCCTGTTGAAGACAGACAGTACGATGGTGAAAGGTGTGTTGACTGATTTGAATGGACAGTTCTCGCTGAAAGCACCAGCCACAGGCCGATATATTATTCAGGTGACCTGTGTGGGATTTAAAACCTATACCAAGCGCATCAATGTGACAGCCGACAAGAATGTGGCTTTGGGCACTATTGCCCTTTCGCCCGATGCTATTATGCTGAAAGGAGCCACCGTTACCGGACATGCAGCCAAGGTGACTGTCAAGGCCGATACCTTTGTATATAATGCATCAGCATACCGCACTCCAGAAGGATCGGTAGTGGAAGAACTCGTGCGTCGCCTCCCTGGTGCACAGGTTGACGACTCAGGTAAGATCACCATCAACGGCAAGGAGGTGAAAAAAATACTGATCGACGGTAAGGAGTTTATGACAGGTGACACCAAGACAGCCATGAAGAATCTGCCCACCTCTATTGTAGAACGTGTGCGGGCATACGATCAGAAGAGTGACCAGGCGCGTGTGACAGGTATTGATGATGGCGAAGAGGAAACCGTGCTCGACTTCGGTGTGAAGAAGGGCATGAACCACGGACAGATGCTCAACGTGAATCTCGGGGCTGGTACGAAAGACCGTTACAGCAACCGTGCCTTTGGCGGTACGCAGAGCAAAGACCTTAAGGCCTTCGGTATGATGAGTGCTAACAATGTAAACGATATGGGATTCCCCGGCGGTGGCGGTGGACGCTTCGGCGGTGGACGACAGGGACTGACAGCTACCAAGATGGTGGGTTTCAACCTCAACTATGAGATTCCCGATAAGCTGATTCTCGACGGTAGTGTGCGCTGGAACCACAGCGACGGTGATACCTATGTGTTGAAATCAACCGAAAACTTCCTAAGCGGAACAGCCTCTACCTTTGGCAACAGCCGTAACCAGAACTATACACGATCCAACAACTGGGATGTACGCATGCGTTTGGAATGGACTCCCGACAGCATGACCAATATCATGTTTCGTCCGCACTTCACCTATGGTTCCAACGACGGACTCAGCAAAGGTTATTCGCTGACCTTTGATGAAGACCCCTATACCTATGGCAACGACCCCCTCAACAATGATGAACTGGTGGAAGCCATGCGCAACGACGGACTCGTCAAAAACCGTAACAACGACAACTCGCTCAGTTATAGCGATTCGAAAAATGCTGGTGCAAAATTGCAGATGAACCGCAAGTTGAATGCCAACGGCCGCAACGTGACCTTGACCCTGGGCGCTAACTATGGTGACGGCATGAGCAAATCGTTTACCAACAGTATGGTGGAGTATTTCCAACTGCTTAATAGTGCGGGTAGCGACTCAACCTATCAAGCCAACAGATACGCCGTGACTCCCACTACCAACTGGAACTACAGTATTAAAGCCCTCTACAGCGAACCTATCCTGCCCAAAACTTATTTGCAGTTCAGTTACCAGTATCAGTATAAATACTCGAAGAGCGACCGTGGTACTTACGACCTCAGCAATATCAACGCCAACTTCTTTGATGTCGATGCAGACTACCGCCAGTGGGACAGTTACCTCTCGTTCCTGGGCAATGCCTCGCTCGACAACTATCGCGACAATAAGCTCAGCCGTTATTCGGAATATAAAAACTACATCCACACAGCCGATGTCATGTTGCGCGTGATAAAAAAAGACTATAATTTCAATGTGGGTGTGCAGGTAGTGCCACAGAAGTCACACTTCGTGCAGGACTATCAGAGCGTACATACTGATACCACCCGTACGGTGACCAATGTTACCCCGACAGCCGATTTCCGTTGGAAGATTTCGAAGTTGAGTCAGTTGCGCTTCACCTACCGCGGAAATACCAGTCAGCCTTCAATGACCGATCTGCTCGATATTACCGATGACAGCAATCCACTCAACGTCAAGAAGGGTAACCCAGGACTGAAACCATCGTTCACCCAAAATTTCCGTCTTTTCTACAACAACTATATCCAGAATCATCAGCGTAGCATTATGGCGCATCTGATGTTTTCAACTACCGACAACTCCATCTCCAATATGGTGACCTACGATAAGACAACCGGTGGACGAACCACACGGCCTGAGAATATCAACGGCAACTGGAATGCCTTCGGTATGTTTATGTTCAATACCGCAATCGATACTGCTGCCTATTTCAATGTGAACACCTTCACGACGGTGAACTACAGCAACAGTGTAGGATATGTCAGTGTGGATAAGGCAGACTCACAGAAGTCAACCACTCGCACTACGAATCTCAGCGAACGCATTGCTGCCAGCTACCGCAACGATTGGTTGGAATTTGAACTCAACGGTTCACTCAGTTATATGCACGCTCGCAGTAAACTGCAGGCCAACAACAACCTCGACACATGGACCTTCTCCTATGGTGCCAGTTTGATGCTGACCGCACCGTGGGGTACGCAACTGTCGTCAGGACTCAATATGAACAGTCGTCGTGGTTTCAGCGACTCGTCGATGAATACCAACGAACTGATATGGAATGCACAACTCTCGCAGTCGTTCCTCCGTGGCAACGCACTCACCGTGTCACTCCAGCTCTACGACATCCTTCATCAGCAATCCACCTTCAGCCGCACGGTCAACGCCATGCAGCGTGCTGATACGGAATACAACGCCATTACCAACTATGCCATGCTGACCGCATCATACAGGCTGAATATCTTCGGAGGCAAGTCGAGCATGCGCGGTCCACATGATAACCGTCGAGGCATGCGCGGTCCTGGCTTTGGTGGTCCCGGGCATGGTCCTGGTGGAGGTTTCGGCCGTCCTCGCAGATTCTAACATCAACTGTTTTCAACAATACATGAAAAGGTGCAGGCCATTATTATTGGTCTGCACCTTTCTTATGGGGGATATTGACGACAGGATTATTCTGCTTTGCGGTCGTCGATATTGTCGCCCTCTGTGGGAGCCATCTCCTCTTCAAAGTCGGTAACACCAGCTTTTACAAGGATGTTGTACCACTGAATGAGCTTTTTGATGTCGCTGTTGTGAACGCGGTCGCGATCCCATTCAGGCAACACCTTGGTGAAATACTCATGGAGTTCGGCAGGACTTGCCTTCTTGTAGTTGAGGCTTGACTCCTTGCCACCTTCCAAATCACGCAGTGAGGCGAGGATGGTCATCAAGGGCACATCGTCTGTTTCGGTAAACATGGCGATGTCGGCCAGTGATGTGATACGGTCGTTGCCGAAAGCAGGCATGCGCTTATGTGTCGCATCGAGTGCCTCAACGATGAGGCTGTTGTTGCCGCGTGACACGAGTTTGTAAAGTCCCGGTTTGCCCGAGATGGCTAAAATAGTCTGTTTCATGATTTGTATGCTAATTGTTTGATAATTGTTTCTATTTGTGGTTCGAGGGGCTGTATGCCGTCGTTGACAATCTCGAAGTCAGACAGCTGCCGCACTTTTTCCTGAGACCATTGGCGTTGCATCCACTGCATCACCTTCTCCCTGCTGATGTGGTCGCGTGACATGACTCGGTTGATGCGCACCTCATCGGGAGCACTCACCATGACAACCTTATCGACCAAGCGGTTGATGCCTGATTCGAAGAGGATGGCACTCTCCATCCACTGGATGCCGCTCTCCTCGAAATCGCGGAATACGGCAGGATGGACGATGTCGTTGATGGCTTGCGCATGGGTATCGCTCTGCAAGAGGAAACGCGTCACGGCAGCCTTGTTGAGCGTGTGTTCGTCTTTGTCGGTCTGACAGAGAAAAGCATCGGGGCCGATGAGTTGGCAGAGTCCTTTATATATAATAGGTGAGGTGCGAATGAGGCGTTTGGCAGCCTCGTCGCAGTCGTAAACCTCGATGCCACGCTGTTTGAGCAGGCGACACACGTAACTCTTACCTGTTCCGATTCCTCCTGTGATACCTATCTTCATTCTTCTTCGATGAGATAATCCACCTGTTTCATTTCGAGAGTGGCGCGACTGATGCCATGAGGCACATTGCGCAGGTAGATGTTACACTTGTCAGACGGATGCTGCATGATTTCCTGGTAGTCTGCCACAACGGTGAAGTCCTCTGGGCGCAACGACCTGAACTGGTTGACACCCGTGATGAAGTTCACCTTGACCTTTTGCGGGAAGGTGCGCAACACTTTACCCTTCGGCATGTTGATGGCTTGAATGGTTACACCATCGATACTCTCTTCGGTGAGAACATCGGTAAAGAATCCGATGCGCACATATTCAGGTACAACCTTCACATCTTTAATATGTGCCAACCGGCAGTCAACCATCAAAGTGTCGCGGAATCCTGCATAGTTGAGCGGCTCGGTGAACATGGCACGAATGCTGTCGAGTTTCTCGCTTGAGGCATAAACGTCAACACTGTCGGGCCAATATTGCACATGTGAGATGAAATAAAGCTGTTCGGGGATGACACGGCCAGCCCATCTTACCGGTACACGCTTGCGCTCACCGTTGTTATAACTGAAATCCACCCTGTCGGGCTTCATGCTGATAATAGAGGTGGACGATTCCAGTTGTAGTTCGATGAGGCGTTTGAGTTCACTGCTGCTAACCGCTCCTTTTCCTTGCCCTCGGTCATAGGTCTTGAAGGGAATATTGACCATTGTGGTGTGGTTGTAAAGATAGCCCATGATGACCCAACCCTTGTCGCGTAAGGTGACGCGGATGGTATCTGTCTCAGACGAGGTGAGTACGGCATTGCGAGGGACACCCTTGATGCGTATGAGAACCTTCACTTCCTGTTCGTAGGTCTCATTGAGAGTGAGAATAAGCCAGAAAGCTCCCGATAGAAAAAGAAAAAACAGAAACACCAGAAGTTGCTTGCTCATGGTGCTGAACAAGAAACGTCTGGTGATCCGTGTCAGGTGTTGTGGATTCAAAATGCTGACTTAATAGTCGCGGCATGAATGCCGGATGTTATTTTTGAGCGGTCTGCATGGTAGCAGCCACATTGTCATATACAAAGTTTTTATCAACTTTGATAACTACACCATGGGCAATCTCCACTTCGATGATGCCTTTTGCCAGGTCAACGCGCTTCACTTTGCCATAGATGCCACCGCCGGTTACAACTTCTTGACCTTCGGCCAGAGAGTTCTGAAACTGCTGAATCTTCTTGCGTTGCTTCTGCTGAGGGCGAATCATGAAGAAATACATGATGGCAAAGATAGCCACCATCATAATGATAAAACTCATGCTGCCACCCTGGGCACCACCGGCTTGTGCGGCGAGGATAATCTGTGTCATAGTCGTTAATATTGTTTTTATTGTGTAATCTTATCGTTTCTGTCGTCAATGCGCTTGAGCAAACGTCCTGTTTCAATGAGATGATGGGCAATGTTGTCGAGCATACCATTGATGTAACTGCCACTGCGTGGGGTAGAGTAGGCCTTGGCAATCTCTACAAACTCGTTGATGGTAACGTTGATGGGAATGCTGGGGAAGGATAGCATCTCTGCAATGGCCACCTGCATGATGATGATGTCCATATAGGCCAGACGGGAGAAGTCCCAGTTGATGGAAGCTTCGCTCATGAAATGCTGATATTCATCGGCATTGAGGATGGCATAGCGGAACAGCTTGCGTGCATAGTCCTTGTCTTCCTCGCTGTCGTATTCTGGCAGCAACTCCTGACTGGCTTTCTTCTTCTCGTCGAAACGCTTGATGGTCTTCAGTACGAAGGTGTCAACGATGTCCTTGTCGTCGTTCCAGTAAAGACTCTCTTCTTCAAGCAGGGCGTCAAGGTCGTCATTATTCTGAATGAACGTACGATAAATCTTACGCCACACCTCGCGGTCAGCAGCGTAATCGTCTTGCTCGTCAGCCATATAATCGTGGTAAATCTGACTTTCCGTAATCTGAAGATACAACTTTTTAAGAAATTCGGGATTGTCGTTCCACGATTTCTTCTGTGTTTCCATCAGCTCGTTGAGCATCTTGTTCTCTTCAAGCTGCAGTGCAAAACGGTTGTAAGCGAACTTCTGTGATGGCATTTCTGTGCCTTCGCGCTGTGCCCTCGCCTGGGCAACCTCCAAATGTCTGCGCGACTCTTTTGTAATGCCAACAATGAGCGCCAGCAGATAGGCATACATATCGTAGGCCTTGGAGAGGCTGAAAAGAAGTTCCTTCTCTGCCGATTCAATGTTCTTGCTGCCGTTTTGATAATAGGCATAGGTTAACTGAACGGTCTTGATTCTTATTAATTCCCGATTAATCATAAATCTGTTGAAAATAATTATTTTGATACTCTTATCAAGTGCAAAAATACAAAGAAATCCATTCTCGTGCAAGAAAAGCGATGAAATAATGTAAAAAAGTAGTGGATGTTATGGGCATTTCACAAATTTTTCGTACCTTTGCACCGCTTTTTCGCTTCGTGTGATGGTGAATTAAGCAAAAACAACTTAATTTAGAGTAACACATTTATTATTATGAAAGAAATCAACGTAAACGGTCAGAAGCGCACCGATTTGGGCAAAAAAGCCTCTAAACAGCTTCGCAAAGAAGGACTCGTACCCTGTAATTTGTATGGTGAGAAGAAAGATGAGAACGGACTTCCCGTAGCATTCTCATTTGTAGCTTCTATGGCAGAACTCCGCAAGGTAGTTTATACTCCTCATGTATATGTAGTAGTGCTGAACATCGACGGTGAAGAGCACAAGGCTATCATCAAGGAGCTTCAGTTCCACCCAACAACCGATGCTCTGCTTCACGCAGACTTCTACGAGGTGAACGACACCAAGAACATCACTGTAGGTATTCCCGTTAAGCTCAACGGTCTGGCCCAGGGTGTGCGCGATGGTGGTAAGCTTCAGCTCCAGATCCGCAAGATCAACGTTACCGCTCCTTATCAGCAGATTCCTGAAATTCTGAACATCGATGTTACAAACCTCGAGCTCGGTAAGAGCATCAAGGTGGCTGCCCTCAGCTTCGAAGGTCTTGAGATCGCCACTCCAAAAGAGGTTATCGTTTGCTCTGTTAAGGCTACCCGTGCATCTCGCTCGGCTGCTGCCACTGCAGAATAATCTGACTGCATAGAGCATGGACAAATACTTGATTGTCGGTTTGGGCAATGTCGGTAGTGAATACGATATGACCCGCCACAATACTGGATTTATGGTATTGGACGCTTTTGCTAAAGCGTCCAATATTGTTTTTGAGGACAAGCGTTATGGGTATGTGGCAGAGGTTTCTATCAAAGGCCGTAAGGTATTTCTGCTGAAACCTACCACTTATATGAATCTTAGCGGTAATGCCGTGCGCTATTGGCTCAACAAAGAGAATATCGACCAGAGCCGTTTGCTCGTCATCAGCGACGATGTTGCTCTGCCACTTGGACATTTCCGACTGAAAGCCAATGGTTCTAATGGCGGACATAACGGATTGGGACATATCCAGCAACTCATCGGACAGCAGTATGCCCGTTTGCGCATGGGAATCGGCAACGATTATCCGCAAGGCATGCAGGTGGATTATGTGTTGGGACGCTATAGTGACGACGATATGAAGACGCTTCAGCCGGCTCTTGACCTTGGTGTGGAGATTATCCGCAGCTTTGTGTTGGCGGGTATTGACATCACCATGAACCAGTATAACAAGCTGGGGAAAGGAGTGAAGCAGAATGGCTGAACTGGCACGTATAGACAAATGGCTGTGGGCTGCACGAATCTTCAAGACACGCAGCATTGCCGCTGACGCCATCAAGAATGGTCGTGTCACTATCGGTGGTGTCAACGTGAAGCCTTCACGTATGGTGAAGGTTGGTGAGACGGTAAGTGTGCGTAAGCCTCCCGTCACCTATTCTTTCAAGGTTCTCAAAACCATTGAGCAGCGTGTCGGTGCCAAACTCTTGCCTGAGATTTATGAGAATGTGACAACTCCCGATCAGTATGAACTGCTGGAGATGAACCGCATCAGCGGTTTTGTGGATCGTGCCCGTGGCACAGGTCGTCCTACGAAGAAGGAACGTCGTGCGCTCGATGATTTTATCGGACCGTCGCTTGAGGGCTTCGATGATTTCGATTGGGATGACGAAGAATAGTCTTTTAGAGATCAAGAAATTGTTTTTATGATACTCGACATCATTATCGTGATTATCGGCATTTCTGTTGTATTGGCAGGAGCAGACCGACTGACAGAAGGTGCTTCGGCATTAGCCCGTCGGCTGCATGTTTCAGAAATTGTCATTGGTCTGACCATTGTGGCTGCTGGTACGTCGGCACCCGAACTCTTTGTCAGTCTGGTATCGGCATTGAAGGGCACCCCCGATTTGGCGGTGGGTAATGTGGTCGGTTCGAATATTATGAATGCGATGCTTATTGTGGGCTGTGCCGCCATGGTAGCCCCGATGGTCATCAGCCGTTCTACGGTACATAAAGACATCCCGTTTGCCGTAATTGCATCGGTACTATTGGTGTTGGCATGTATTGACGGGCAACTGTCGTGGACCATCACCGGACACACTATCGGTCGCTTGGATGGTGTGATGTTGCTGGTGGGCTATGTCCTATTCATGTATTATACGTTGAAGCATGCCAAAGCCGATGATTCGGAAACAGCACAGGTGAAGGCGCAACCGGTATGGTTGAGCATCATCTATGTGGTGGTCGGTTTGGCAGCCTTGGTATTCGGTAGTGATTGGTTTGTCGGTGCCGCATCGCGTATTGCCACTTCGTTGGGAGTAGGTGAGAGTGTCATCGGACTGACGATTGTGGCTGGCGGTACTTCGTTGCCCGAACTGGCAACGAGTGTAGTGGCAGCCCGTAAAGGCCGTTCTGCCATGGCGATCGGAAATGTTATTGGCAGTAATGTGTTCAATGTACTGATGATACTTGGTGTGACAGCTCTTATCTGTCCGATGCAGATTAACGGTATCACGATGATAGATCTGCTGATGACCTTGGTATCGGTCGCTCTGGTATGGTTTTTTGCGCGTACCCGATATACGGTGGCACGCTGGGAAGGTGGTGTGCTTACCGCAGGCTTCCTTGGTTATATGGCTTGGTTGTTGAGTCAGGCATAGCCAGCATTGCGATATAAAGAAATATGGGTTTTGCAGCAGGTTTGTTTGCTGTAAAGCCCATATTATATTTATAAGCGGTAGTTTATTCTCCGTAGATTTCCTTGAGTTTCTCGCCAACCTTCTCACCGCGAAGATCCATGGCAACGATGATGCCGTTGGGGTCAACCAGTATGTTGGAAGGGATGCTTGCTACACCATAAACCTCACTTGCAGCACACTTCCAACCTTTGAGGTCGCTGATCTGTGGCCATTTCATACCGAGTTTCTGAATGCCTTCCACCCAAGCCTCTTTCTTTTGGTCGAAGGAAACACCCACAATCTCAAATCCTTTGTCGTGGTATTTCTCATAGTTGGCAACCAGATTAGGCATTTCCTGTCGGCAGGGACCGCACCATGAAGCCCAGAAATCCACTAATACATACTGACCTTTTCCTACCCATTGGCTCAATGGAGCATAGCGGTCGTCTGTGTCGTTCATCTGCAGATCAGTAAATTTCTTGCCAGGTGCTCTTTTCTCCATACCCGCCAAGAGTTTCTTGGGACGGTCGAGTTCCGGGCAGTTGTAGTAGGCAGCAGTAGGATCGAGAATACTCTTCAACTCATTATAGTCGAAGTCGTACATGGCGCTGAGGATGTATTTGGCAGGAATCGTATTGTTTTTATTGTCGCGGATGATGGTACGTACCAGTTTGAGTTGTACTCCGCTGAGTGAGTCCATCTGGTTTGACAACTGTACGATGCGTGCTTTAGTCTCCGGCAGTTCCCCTTTAGGGTCTTTCTCGCGTAGTGCACGATACTCTTTCATTACTTGTTCACCCTGTGCATCGATGGCATCCATCTGCACTTTATACACATCTTCCTGTGCGTATGCGCCCAGTGATATGGCCATTAGGGCCAAAGTTAAAATTTTCTTCATATTGTTTTTGTTTTACCGCTACAAAGATAGTGCAAACCGAGTGAAATACAAAGAAAAACCTTGTTTTTCTTTTATTTCCGAGGTGCCGCCTATCTTCAGCAAGCTTATCTCTGCTCATTTGGCTTAACGAAAACGTTGGATTTCTCCTTCGTTTTCTCGCCATGACAGAATTAAAGCGAGCTTTATTCTGCTCATTTGGCTTAACGAAAACGTTGGATTTCTCCTTCGTTTTCTCGCCATGACAGAATTAAAGCGAGCTTTATTCTGCTCATTTGGCTTAACGAAAACGTTGTTTTTTTTTCTATAGAGAAAAATGGTTGTTTTGGCACTTACCCAATCTTCATGCGAGTCCAAAGCCAATGGGGAATGAGGCGCCAAAAGAATACAAGGATGGCATAACGCCAGTCGATAACTTTGATAGCCTTTTCCCTTTCTATCGCATCGACAATGGCTTTTGCCACCCGATGGGCATCAAGCTGTAGGGGATAATGATTGCCAGCAATGAGGTCGGTCTTTACAAAACCCGGTCGGATGTCTGTGAACAGGATAGGCAGATGACGCATTCGCGCCTGTTGGGAGAGACATTCTATATAATGGTTTTGGAAACGCTTGGTAGAAGAATAGGCAGGGGCGGCTCCCAGTCCTTTGGTTCCTGCTATCGAGGTGATACAGGCGATGTGTCCTTTCTTATGGTTTCCTGCCATCCACCGGTAGGCAGTAGCTACCATCCGCACAAAGCCCATACCATTGGTGGCTACGGTTTGCAGCTCCTTGTCAATATCGAGCGTGGTGTTCTGCCAACCGATACCCGAACTGTGGAAATAGAGATCCATGCCTCCCATCTCGCTGATCATCTCCTGCAGAAGGTCAGAGGCATCATCCTTGGTAATATCTATCTGTCGGAAACAAGCGATGCGACCTTCTGGCGCCTGACGTTGTACCTCTCTTAAAAGGTCTGTGCGCCGACCGGCAATGCCTACCAGCCATCCTTTTTCAGCCAGTTGTAAAGCCACTTCGCGTCCGATACCGGAGGTGGCTCCTATCACAATAGCTTTTTTATTCATACGCTCTACCAGTTGACCCATCGTTTCACATCGTATTTCTGTTGATAGTCTGCCGGCGCAATACGTATTGTGGTAGGTGTGTCGCTCTTGCCCAAGAGGAAACGTTCTATGAAGGCAACGACTTCCGGATATTGTGATTCGGGCAATTGGCAATGGTCATGTCCCGGTACGATGGAATAACCGATGCGGTCGGCAATACCGAAACGCTGCCAAACCTTGATGGCAGCTTCTGCAGAAACATACATGGAAGGATCAGCCAGCCATTCGTAGTCAGGATTGCCTAAAAGTAATACGGCACGTGGGCAGCACAGGGCAATGAGTTCGTGGTGGTCGTGAGGCAACAGATCTACACGTTCTTCAGCGAATGTTGTCTTCATTGATTCCAAAAACCAGTTGTAGTCTGTACGGTCGAGTGTTTCCACCTTACCTATGGTGCGCGATACACGCCATGACGCAGCACCTCCGCCTCCGGGTTCTTGTGCGATGATCAATGCCACGCGTTCGTCCATGGCTCCACAGAAGAGCGCCATTTTTCCAGCATACGAGCATCCTGTCACTCCGATATGCTTCATGTCGATGTGTGTTTGTTCTGGACCGAGTTTCTGTAGTCCGTCAAGCAGTCGGCTGAATCCCCATGCCCATTCACTATAGGCCCCATTGGCTGTTAGCGAAGGATAGAGTCGGTCGAATTGATACAGACCGCGCCTGTCGTGCTTCCCCCATTGGGTGTAGTTGTTCACCTGACTCTCTCTGAAGGTCATCAAAGCGATATTGCGCGCTGTGAAGAGTTGTGCAGGAATAGAGTTGCGACTGGCTCCGATGATGAGCGGATAGGGTGCTTTACCACCTTTGGGATAAGTAATGACGGACGAGAGAGTCAGGGTCTGTCCGTCCACGTGTACATCGACGATAAGGGTGTCGCCGTTCATGCGGGCATCAATATCGTCCATGCTTACCGCAGGCTTCATGCCGATTTCATATTTCTGAATACTTGCCAACAGTTCGGCACGTCTCTGTGCCCATTGTCCGTAGCGTTTCACCTCTTTCTTGCCGTTGTCCATCAGAAAAGGATTGGGTAACAAGGGTTGTGCTGTCAATGTACGCTCTTTATAGTATGCTTTCTGCATAAGTGACAGATGCTGGTTTTCGTGGGCAAAGACCAGAGGCGGATTCTTCTTTTGAGCAAGGGCCTGTAGTGGAATAATGATGCTCAATGCCATGCCTATGGCGATAATCATAGGTAAGTGATGGCTTCTGTTTGTTTTCATCATCGTCAATATATTAATGTAGTTCGTGTATCGTCCGCATTTTACTGAGTTCTATCAGCTTTTCTGCATGACTATTATTGAGCGTTCCTTGGTTATATTTCTTTCGATTGTATTTCCACCAGTTCAAGATGTTGGCATACTCCTTGTTGCTTTTGGCGGGCATCTGATGATGCTCCATGACATAAGCTACTGCCAATTGATACATGGCATCCCATGATTCTTCTCTGTTTCTTGCCATAATATTTTATAGTTTTCTGCAAAGATACAAATACATATAAAAACATCCAAACATATTCTGATGATTTTTGTAGAATCGGGCAGATTGATGAATCTACTTGCGTTCAGAAAACCAAAAGAAATTTTTGGATTTCTTTTGCTTTTCACTCACTTATTCGTACCTTTGGTCCTACGAACCTTAGGTACTCACGTTCGGAAAACCAAAAGAAATTTTTGGATTTCTTTTGCTTTTCACTCACTTATTCGTACCTTTGGTCCTACGAACCTTAGGTACTCACGTTCGGAAAACCAAAAGAATTTTTTGGATTTCTTTTGCTTTTCACTCACTTATTCGTACCTTTGCAGGCGAAAAACCTAGGGGTACTTGCTCAACCCCCTTTAACAAAACAAGAATATGAAACACGACAATCAAAAAGTCAGTGTGCTGTTTATGCTTTTCGGCATACTGTTCTGCGTCTGCCTCATTACGGCAAACGTATTGGAAACAAAGCAAATCTCATTTGGTTTCGTCAATGTGACGGCAGGTCTTATCGTATTCCCCGTGAGCTACATCATCAACGATGTGGTATGCGAGGTGTGGGGATACCGTCGCACACGTATGCTCATCTGGCTGGGCTTTGCCATGAACTTCCTCTTTGTGATGTTTGGAGCAATAGCCGACTGGATTCCCGGTGCCGATTATTGGAATGGCGACGAGGGATTCCATCAGATCTTCGGACTGGCCCCGCGTATCGTTGCCGCATCATTTGTGGCATTTCTCGCCGGTTCGTTTATCAATGCCTATGTGATGAGCCGCATGAAAATGATGACTGCAGGTAAGGGATTCTCGTTTCGCGCCATTGCCAGTACTGTGTTTGGCGAGTCTGCCGACTCGATTATCTTCTTCCCGCTCGCTCTTGGTGGTGTGATTCCCTGGGAGGAGATGCCGTCGCTCATCATTTCACAGGTGTGCATCAAGACACTCTACGAGATTATCGTTCTGCCTGTAACCATCCGCGTAGTGGCATTTACCAAGCGTCACGACCAGGAGGATGTCTATGACGAAGACATCAATTACAACATCTTTAAAATCTTTTCATTCTGATGGAAACAAGACAAGAAGACCATTTGCAGGCCTTGGGTCGCAAAACCGACTATCGCATGGATTATGCGCCAGAGGTGCTGGAGACCTTTGTCAACAAGCATCCGGGTAATGACTATTGGGTGCAGTTCAACTGTCCTGAGTTCACTTCACTCTGTCCTATCACAGGACAGCCTGACTTCGCAGAGATTAAAATCATGTATATTCCAGCAGAAAAGATGGTGGAGAGCAAGAGTCTGAAACTCTATCTCTTTTCTTTTCGCAACCACGGCGATTTTCATGAAGACTGTGTGAATATCATCATGAAGGATCTCATCAAACTGATGGAGCCGAAGTATATCGAGGTGACTGGCATTTTCACTCCGCGTGGAGGTATCAGCATCTATCCTTATGCCAATTACGGACTGCCCGGCACAAAATATGAGCAAATGGCAGAGCACCGTATGATGCAGCACGGACTGTGATGCAGACAAGACCGGATAAAGGTCCAGTAGAAAAAATAAGGTGGAAGAGTACTCTTCCACCTTATATGTTATAGTACGGCTAACACTTAGTTGTTTTTCTTGCGATAGAAACTCCAGTCGCCATCGCTGAAGCGCAACACAAGTGTGTCTTTGGTGAGTTCTACGATGCGACAGGTGTCACGGTCAATCTTCTGCTTTGTACCTTTAGTGCCCGATGGCATTTCCATCGTCCCAGAAGCCATAATCAACTTACCGTTGAAAAGTCTCCACTCCGTGTATCGCTTGATTTCTGGATACACCACAGCACTCATCTCGTCGGTTGTCTGTTGGTGTTTCATGCCTCTGGTAGTCATACTGTATCCACGCTTAAACTGCAACACATACTCACGCGGTACGAGCAATGATTCTTTGACAGAATCGGGCATCTCTGCCATCATGCGCCGACGAAGACGACGCGACATTTTGTCATAGTCGCGCAGTTTGGGCTTGACCATGAAAGCCCATTGTCCTTTGAGGTCGTCGAGGTTGATGACTGTCAGCGCCTCTGCCTTGTCTTCAGGATTGAGAATCACAGCCAGTTCGTCACCGATAAACGGTTTGCCGAATATCTGTTTCTGCTGACTGGCATTGATGATGTCGAAGGTGTCAGGATCGGCACCGGTGTAGGGGAGAAGCACCAAGAGCGAATCGGTAGTACCGTCGCATGCCAGACCATATAGGGTTGAGTCGCCCGGTTGCCGTTTCAGATAGTTGTCAGTGGCTTTTTCGGCTTGCGGAGCCTCCTTTTTGCCACACGCAGCCAATAGAAGTAAGGCCGAGGCAATAGTCAGTATTGTCTTCGTCATAATCGGTATTTTTTAGTTTTCGATGCAAAAGTACAAAATATCTCCGATTTTTGGTGTAAGTATTGGTTTTTATTTGTACATTTGCAACGAAATAACTATAACTAACGAGATTATTAGCCTTATGAAGAAGAAAATCAGATTCAGTCTTGTCTATCGCGACATGTGGCAGTCGTCTGGCAAGTTTCAACCCCGCAAAGATCAGTTGGCACGTATTGCTCCGGTAATCATCGACATGGGATGTTTTGCTCGTGTGGAAACCAACGGCGGTGCTTTCGAGCAGGTGAACCTGTTGGCTGGCGAAAACCCTAACGAGGCCGTACGTGCTTTCTGTAAGCCTTTCAACGAAGTGGGCATACAGACTCACATGCTCGACCGTGGTCTTAATGCGTTGCGCATGTATCCTGTACCTGATGATGTGCGCCAACTGATGTATAAAGTGAAGAAGGCACAAGGTACAGATATTACCCGCATCTTCTGTGGACTCAACGATACCCGAAACATCATACCTTCTATTAAGTGGGCAAAAGAAGCAGGCATGATACCGCAGGCAACACTCTGCATCACCACATCGCCTATTCATACTGCAGAATACTACTCTGCCATTGCCGATGAGCTGATAGCTGCCGGTGCCGAGGAAATCTGTCTGAAGGATATGGCTGGTATAGGACAGCCTGCCCTGTTGGGTAAACTGACCAAGCTCATCAAGACCAACCACCCCGATATTATCATCCAGTATCATGGTCATTCCGGTCCCGGACTGTCAATGGCTTCTGTATTGGAAGTGTGCAACAACGGTGCCGATATTATTGATACGGCCATCGAACCGCTATCGTGGGGTAAAGTGCATCCCGATATCATCTCGGTACAGTCGATGCTGAAGAATGAAGGCTTCGATGTGCCCGAAATCAATATGAATGCCTACATGCAGGCACGTGCGCTCACTCAGGAGTTTATCGACGACTGGTTGGGATATTTCATCAATCCTGCCAACAAACTCATGTCGTCATTATTGCTCGGTTGCGGACTTCCTGGCGGTATGATGGGTTCTATGATGGCAGATCTGGGCGGCATCTACAATGCCATCAACAAGCTGCGTGTCAAGAAGGGCGAGGCAGAACTGTCGATGGACGATATGTTGGTGAAACTCTTCAACGAAGTGGAGTATGTATGGCCACGTGTAGGTTATCCTCCATTGGTGACACCATTCTCACAATACACCAAGAATATTGCCTTGATGAACCTGTTGACGATAGAGCAGGGCAAGGGACGCTATGTGATGATGGACGATGCCATGTGGGGCATGATACTCGGCAAGAGCGGAAAGATTCCTGGAGAGATCGCACCCGAACTGAAAGAACTCGCTGTCAAGCAGAAACGCGAATTTACCGATGTCGATCCACATACATTGCTTGACAATGCACTTGATGGATTCCGCAAGGAGATGAAAGACAATGGTTGGGAGTGCGGTCAGGACGATGAGGAACTCTTTGAATTGGCTATGCATCCCGAACAGTATCGTATCTATAAGAGCGGTATGGCAAAGAAGAATTTCCTTGCCGATTTGCAGAAAGCAAAGGATGCCAAACTCGGCACGAAGCTCTCTGTAGAAGAACTGGCTGCTTTCAAACATGCCAAGGCGGATGCGCTGACAGCTCCTGTGGCAGGTCAGGTATATTACGAATTCTCAGGCGAAGGAGCTTGCGAACCTTGTCTCGAACCGTTTGTCGGACAGCGCTACAAGGAGGGTGATACCTATTGTTATATACAAGCGCCATGGGGCGAAATCGTTCCTATTCCTGCTGCCCTTGGCGGTAAACTGGTAGAGGTGGCAGCCAAACAGGGTGCCAAGGTGCGCCGTGGCGACAACCTCGGTTGGATAGAACGAGACCAATGATAGACTATCAGACGATAATAGATAAGTATTATCCGCAAGACAATGCGTTGCGCCGTCTGTTGCTTAAGCATAGCAGGCAGGTGGCGCAACGCGCTTTGCAGATAGCGCAGCGGCATCCTGAACTGGGTGCTGACCGGCGCTTTTTGGAGGAGGGAGCTATGCTTCACGATATAGGGGTGTTCCGCTGTCATGCACCATCCATCTATTGTGAAGGTACCGAACCTTATCTGCGCCACGGACTTATCGGCGGACAATTGTTGCGCGAAGAAGGATACCCAGACCATGCGCGAGTTTGCGAGCGACATACCGGCACGGGACTCACTATTGAGGAAATCAACGAGCAGCACCTGCCGTTGCCTCCTGCCGATTATGTGCCAGAGACCATCGAAGAACAGATTATCTGCTATGCAGACAAGTTCTACTCCAAGTCGCACCCCGACCGGGTATCGACCGTAGATGACGTCATCGCATCGCTCATGAAGTTTGGTTCGAAAGGCGTAGAGAAATTCAAGAAATGGTCGGAAACCTTTGAATAGCGGTTTCCGACCATTTCCTTTACTATCCTCTCTATTGCAGTTATCCACAGATAGAGGATTGATTATTGGGAATTACTCCGAATTATTGAGGCATCTTAGGATATTTGCGTGTCCAACCATCCCAACGAAGGCGCATCACACCGAAGAAAGCCTCGCCGAAGATGCCACCCGACATCTTTGAAGTACCTTCACGACGGTTGACAAAGATAACGGGAACCTCTTTGATTTTGAATCCTATCTTATAGGCGGTAAACTTCATTTCTATCTGGAAACCATAACCCTTGAAGCGGATTTTGTCCAGTTCGATAGTCTGTAGCACACGGCGCTTGTAGCATTTGAAACCTGCTGTGGTGTCGTGAACGCTGAATCCTGTTAC
Organism: Prevotella sp. P3-92; assembly: GCF_002251205.1. Lineage (NCBI taxonomy): Bacteria > Pseudomonadati > Bacteroidota > Bacteroidia > Bacteroidales > Prevotellaceae > Prevotella > Prevotella sp. P3-92. Next base: position 111,831 of record NZ_NPJE01000031.1, read on the forward strand.
TATTCTTACATATTTCGATGCGAAATAACTCATCAGCACACGGCCGATGGGCCAGTTGACCACGTTGACACCGCTGACGTAACGACTGCCGATAGCCACATCGTATCCTTCATCGGCACATGCTGCATAGAGGCGAGGCAGGTCGTTAGGATCGTGACTGAAGTCAGCATCCATTTCAAACACATATTCATAGGCACGTTCCAATGCCCATTTGAAACCGGTGATATAGGCAGTTCCCAATCCCAGTTTGCCACTGCGCTCAACAATAAATAGTCTGTCGGCAAACTCTGTATCCATCAGATGGTGGACGATGGCAGCAGTACCATCAGGCGAACCGTCATCGATGATTAGGATATGGAAACACTTCTCCAGTGCAAAGACCGCACGGATAATCTTCTCGATATTCTCCTTCTCGTTGTAAGTAGGAATAATTACTATACTGTCGCTTTGATTCATACTTTTATGTTTTATGCTACAAAGGTACGATTAAGCGAGCGAAATGCAAAAGAAAAACTCGTTTTTCTTAGCACTTCCGAGTGAAAGTACCTTGGAAACATCGATTTTTCTTTTGTGTTTTCGTTAAGACTGTGGGGCAGAGGCCGTGCAACCCTGCTGGGATTGACTTCTTTTTACCTTGTTATGCCTTGATAGAAACCAAGCCGGTCCTGCTTACAGATTTGCGTACAACCCAAGCCTTTGTGTGACACATTATTATAATTTACGATGAAAAATATAAAAAAGGTTGTGTGTTTTAAAAAAAATACGTATATTTGCATACAGAAACCAATAATGATACCCAAATACTAAAACGATTATAGATATTATAGATAATGAAAATACATTGTGGACGTATAGGAATAATAGTTTTTTTTATGTGTATTGTTTATTCTTCATGCACAAAGAATAAACAAAAAAGTCTTGTTTTGTCAAAATATGAATGCAATTTTGGAAAGGTTAGGCATGGTGTTCTGTGCGCTGATTTTGTAAAACTCTACAATAAAGGGAAAAAAGATATACGTGTAAGTAGAGTGGGAGGTGATTGTGGATGTACAACTGTGCTGATTGATAGACGGATAATAGTCCCTGGTGACTCTACTGTCTTACATTTTTCTCTAGATACTAAGGAAAAAATAGGTAAAATTGAAAATTATATAATTATAGAAGCCAATACAGATTCTGTAGTACATTATGTGCGACTTCTTGCAACAGTTGAATAAACAAAAAGACGAATGTAATATTGTATTCGTTGTGACAATATTTTTTATTGTTACAAGTTTTGCTTATGTTCCTTTTTTTGTGGATGATATTATTTATCCGAAAATATTGTCTTTTGGAAGTATTGGGATGTTATTATTGTTGTTTAGTAAAGGTGATATGGCAATTTACCTGTGCGAAAAAAAACTGGTTTGGTCAGTGTTAGCTCTGTTGTTCTATATACTGGTAAGACATAACGGCTATTTTTCGGTGTTTGTCCCTATAATTTTAGTATCGGTAATGTTGTTGCTGTTTTTCTCTGAAAGGAAAGTGCCAAATGATGTTGTAGGTAGAGCCTCGTTGATAGTGAGTATTGGAGCTGTAATTATTTGTTCTGCTCAATCATTTGGCTTGATGCGTTTTTATGAGAGTTTTCTTTTTACTGGTATATTTGATAATCCTTCTGGAGTTTCTGTTTTGATGTCTCTTTGCTTTCCTTTTGTGTTAGAACAATGGTTTAAAGATCGTTCGTGGACAACGATGGTGATAATCGTACTAATTGTTATGTGTGTAGTTTTGATACAATCACGGAGTGGCATACTTGCAATGTTACTTAGCTCATTAATGGTGATAGATATAAACAAAAAAGTGAATTCGAAACAGACAGTGTTGGTGTTGAGCGTAGGGCTATTATTGCTGATATGTTTATTTGTTTTAAAAAATAATTCAACAATGGGTCGTTTTTTCTTATATTCTAACACATTGACTTTACTTAAGAAAAATTTGTTTTTGGGATATGGTCCATGGGGATATGAGACAAACGTAATGAATATACAAGCTGAATATTTTATGAAACATAAATTAAGTGTATATGGTGATTTGGCCGGAGAAATGAGACACCCCCTGTGTGAGCCTTTGCTTTTATTGGTTAATTATGGATTAGTTGGTTTCTTTCTTTTACTTTGGATATGCAGTGAAATATATAAATCTTGGAAACAACGTCGAAGTGTTTGGCATTGTTGCTTGGCGGCGTTTGTTGTACAGTCACTTTTTACATATACAATGCGTTATCCATCTACGTGGTTTGTTGTTATTTTATGCTTGTCGCAAATAGTTTCAGGTACTCAAGGTATTAAAGTGAAAAAGTTTGTTTTGCCAAAAGGTATTGTAATTGTCGTTTTATTATGGGGAAGCCTTGCTATAGGTAATGATGCAAAATATGAATATCAATGGTATAGACAGACAAAACAAGAAGAGGTGGATTTGGTATCTTTGGAACAAATGGCAAATAATTGGAATGGAAATCCTCTGTTTTTTCGTAGTTATGCAGAAATATTGCAAAACGAATTTCTATTTGACAGGAGTAATAATATGTTAGAACGATACAATCAATACATAATAGATTTTAATTCACAAATAATGATAGCTGATAATTATTATGCCATGGGACAGTATAAAGAAGCTATGTCTTATTATTACAAAGCTTCTTATATGTGTCCTGTTCGGTTTGTTCCTATGAAAGGTATGATGCGGACGTATAGAAGAATGGACATGAACGAAGAAGCTTGTCAAATTGCACGTGATATTATTTTAAAGAAACCTAAAATTAACTCTTTTGATGTGGAACTAATTAAGAGCGAGGCAAGGAAACAACTATGGCAAAAATAAAAAATAAATTATACGTATATGTATGTATAGGAGGATTTGTTTTGGCGATTTCTTTATGGATAATGCATTGCTATATACAAACGGATACCTTTAGATTCACTAGTGTCCACTAAAAACGACAAACAATCGTTGTAAGTGGTTGATATGCGACAAAATACGAGCAAAAAATGACTCTATGGGTTAGAAATGACTATCTTTGCAGAAAATTACAATCTGTAAGTTAGTTTAGACTCATGAATCAAGGTAA
>NZ_NPJE01000032.1:0-608 GCF_002251205.1 Prevotella sp. P3-92
TACAACCGTAACCTTGACCTTACATCTCAACTAAAAGCTCAGAAATCAAAATCGCATAGGAAGCTGTCAATGCAATAAATTCGTGACATTCCTTACCATCCGTGTGCGGTTTTCAAAAACCGTTATATTGTTATCTGTAACGCTTTACTGCAAATTATGGAGTAGATTAACCACTCCGTGTCAATCCGGAGTGGTATCTGAGTGCGGTTATATGTTCTGGCGCATGAGAGATAGTAAGGCTTTAAAGAAAGACCACCACTATAATAAATATAGTGATGGTCTTTATCTTAATAATTGCTTTTACTATAGATGTAGTAATGGACGTTCTGAAATGATTAGACCTATAAACAATAATTGTTAGAATGTGTATGATAGCTCCTCATCGTCAGTCGTGTCGAATGTGTATCCATTACTGACAGAATTGGTAAAGAAGTACCCTGTTGCTTTGGTCGTACAATTTTGTTTCAGCGTTACCGCATTCAATGTACGCGTGCGAATCAGTTTGCCAGAACTATCCTTCATATTGACCTTTACATTGACAACTTGTTCTGTTGCTGTCAGAAAACATGAAATCATTGGACCGTCTATGAATGAATTGTTTGGCGTAT
>NZ_NPJE01000033.1:0-6818 GCF_002251205.1 Prevotella sp. P3-92
TTAAGCTCCATCTTGCGTGCAATGACAGAGGCGAGATAATAGCGTTTGTACTTACTGGTGCAAATGTCAGCGACAAGGACCCGAATGTGTTCAAGGTTCTTGCTAAACGTTTGTATGGCAAGCTGTTCGCTGACAAAGGCTATATTTCGCAGAAGCTGTTTGACTTCCTCTTTGAGGATGGAATACTGCTGGTGACAGGGTTGCGCGTAAACATGAAAAACAAGCTGATGCCATTCTATGACAGAATGATGCTGCGCAAGAGATACATTATCGAAACCATTAACGACATGCTGAAGAATACGGCACAGATTGTACATTCACGCCATAGATCTGTAAGCAACTTTATCATGAACCTTATTTCTGCCTTGGGAGCATATTGTTTCTTTGATAACAAGCCAAAGGCATTGCAAGGATACTGCATCGAAGACACGAAGCAACTTACATTGTTCTAAGGACAGAATAATCTCTTTCGATTCTTTATATATAGCCCATGTCTGATGGTATGGGAAGAGAATTCACGTATCTGTCTTCACATGCAACTAATCGCTATTTTATCCCGAATTGGGGTAGTAACTTGCGAGGTCGTTGTCATCCCCAAATATCCGACGTTCCGTTATGACATAGAACTTTCTCTGTGGCATCTTAAAAAAAAACGTTTTCCAAAACTGTAAAACTGTAAAACTGTAAAAACTGCTATTTTCCCAAAATAACTCTAAAAACTTGGAACATATCGTTAATATTCGTATATTTGCAACGTACAATGGTACAAAACAGAAAATAAATTTTTCATATTTTAAAGGATTTTAAAGAGGCCGTATGCGAATACCGCCTCTTTTTCTATTTGTACTATCGCCTTCAACGAAATTTCCGTGTCCTCCGTGTGATCCGTGGATTAAAAATTTCTGTGAGACTTTAGATCTTCGTCAGCCCTTCAATCACCTGTTGGCGGTTGTGGCCATCCTGCCGATAACTCACGTGAATCCAGAAGGTTGTGCTCTTGACGCTCGCACGCTCGAAGATGAGCTGGTCGAACTTCTGATCCATCAACCAACACAGCCACTGACGACCTACTGCAGTGGATGGCAATACGATGTCTGCTGCTTCACCAACGAGGTGCTGACTCTTGCTCACACCGCCCACCGCCTGGTTGAGCGACGGACAACGGTAACCCGAACTGATGATGATGGGACAACCGGCATACTGGCGCAGGGGCTCTAACACATGCCGGCAGAGTTGCTGAAGGTTGCTCACTACCGCCAATGAAGGCGTGTTGTCAATGCCTAATCGCTTCGCCATGTAGGAGTTGGTAAACTCCGACAAGCGGAAATGCTCTGAAAGAATGATGTCTTTTGCCATGATCAGAATACGTTGGTAGAATGAAACTTCACGATGTCCTTGATCACTACGTCTTGGTAGATGCTGTCGTTATACTCTCGCGCGTTGAAACGCAGCGCACAATACACGAGGTCGCCCTTGCTGTATTTTCCCTGGTTGCCCAACAGGGTAGCAGCGAAAGTGTCTTCATACTGACTGCCAATCTCTTGCAGTACGATGATGGACTTGTTGATCTGAGAGCCATCCTGCTTACGGATGGTGGTAGGTTCTGACTGTGAGATTACCTTGAAAAGTTCTTTCATAATGTTTCGTTATTTAATTGTTAATGATAATTTCAATCCTCTTAATTGCGCCTTATAGAGCCGATCGACCAGCTTCTTATTAGCCTCTGACGTCTGACACAACACCCCTCGCAACAGACGCTTACCCACAATAATGTCATTGTTGAGTAAGAACGGCCCATTCCCCATGGTGATGATATTCCCAGTAGAAAGTGTAGGCACAAACCGCTGAAGTTTCCTGTTCATCACCATCTCCAAACAATATTCTCCTGCTGGCAATTTACGCTCAGGATGTTCACACGTATCGCACACTGGATTATTGTTGATATAGAGTACACCGTCCTGCCCATATTTGGAACATTCGGCACGAATGATTGTTATCTTCATTTCTCGTAATTTCTAAATTTTAGCTTTTCAAAAACTGTAAATCTGTAATCTGTAACGCCATTTGTTTTCACATAGCCACGAAACGCCCATTGGTGCAACATATTATAAGTACCTTTTCTATCCAATCCCTGTTGCAGTCGGAGAGCCTCTGCTTCCTGCATAGTAAACTGGTTGGGCAATAGTTGCAGCAGATTTCTCGGCCCTCTGCGGTTGGATTTCTCCCCCTCAGTTTCCGCCTGTTCTATGGCAGAAGCAAAGAAGCGCATCTTACACCAGAGGTCGTACTGTTCTGACCAACGCACGAAATCGACAATCTCCTTTTCCCACTTGCAACCGTTTGCCACGTAGAGTACACACGCTTTGAGATAGGCGATGACGTTGGCACGAAACGACAGATTCTCATACACTCTGCTCTGCGTCATGCGTGCCGTATCGGCATTCTCTTCTTTCAGTTGCTGTGCCAACGCAATAGCTTCCTTACATTCTACGAGACCGTTTGCCCGACACAGATTTTCAATATATGGCTTGAGCTGCTCGTCAAAGTGATCATCGTAAGTTCCATAGACGGGCATTTCTGCACCAATCTCTCGCTCCGGTATCGTACAGAAATTGATGCGCGAGATAGGACCATCGGTCAGCACATTGCGGAAATACTGCTGTCCTTTGACTATCGTCGTCGAAGCGTTCCAGTTGAACCGGACGGTGACACGCTCGGTCACCGACTGCATACCCACACGCGTCTGTCCGTAGGTATTTCCTGGGTCGAATGCCAGACACATGATGCGAAACTGTTGCTTGCCCTGGCCTTTCAACGCATCAAACTGGTCTATTTCGTTGAGCGACGTATAGAGGAAATGCTCCTGTGCCTCGGCGGTACGCATCACGAAAGCAGGATTGGTCATGTCGGCATCAATCTCCTGGATGACAAGGTTTTCGGGGCGCTTCGCCTTGTCCTTGTTGGCACCCTTTCTGCTCGCTTCTTCCTTCCATGCTTTCTCGCGTTCCAGATTCTCTCGGTCACGCTCCCGAATATCCGCCATGATATGCTTGATGGGGTCGCTGACACACGATTTACCGGCACCCGTTCCAGCCATCAGCACACACATCAGCGTGGCTTCATGCTCCACATTATCTATATAGGGGAAGCGTGTGCGCCACAGGTGGGTTGCCAACGGAGGAAATACCGCATGCGCCACGGCAGCCCGATAGATCTCTGGCGTCTGCGAGGTCAGGAGTTCGATGAGTTTGGGCAGCTTCTTCGGCATCTGAGGCGGAGCATCCTCACCCTCTCCGTCACCATCGCAGCGGTTTTCCTGTTGCGCCACCTTCAAGGCTCGCTTCACTATTTCGGGCATCGCCATCGTCTGCTTGCGCTCGCATGCCGAACGGATGGTGGACATCCACCGACCTTGTTCTTCGCCGTAATTGGGCAAAAGGGTTGCTATCCACGATGGGTCGTCGTTGCACAGGTAACGCAGGTTGCACGCCATCGAAAAAATGAACGCATTACGCGACCCGTGTTCAGGGCGTCCGCCCAACTGGTTTTCCAGTGCTTCGACAATCGACGTATAAGGCATGCCCTGATACATGATGGGGTACGTTGTAGGCTGGTCCTTGGTCGCCTCTTGACTTGACGTTTCCTCCGTCATTTCACACTCTGCCACAGGTGCATTTTCTGCCTCAAACGGGGCATTATCAAAGAGTGTATTGTCAAGATAAATCAAATCATCTTTCGTCGCTCCAGTGGCAAAAAACACGCGCGTCACGTCCTTGGCAGCTTGGTCAAACGGTATCTGCAACAGGTCGCTTGCCCACCGCAAGTTTTCCTCCTGCGAGAGTCCTGCCCTACGCGTAAAAATCAGATGGAAACCTTTGTTGACCGACCGCTCCAACAGCATCAGTCCGAGTTCCTCTTTCTTGTCAAGGATCATCTGTGGCGCTTCTTTCAAGCGCTTCTCATAGTCCTTCGCCTCTGGGTTAAAATCCACATCCATGCCCACGGTTTTCCCCACGATGTCGTAGCCTTTCAATGCAAAGGGTTCTGATCCTGCCAATGAATAGTTAAACTGCATCAGGCGCAACTTCGCCTTTTTGTTGCCGTTGCGGGCTTTCGTCAGACAGGCAGTCTGTTCGCCCGATTCCCTGAGCTTCATATACTGCTCTCTCGAAGTGATGGGGTAGCCGATTTTTCGGCCACTCTCCATCTTGATTACAAAACAACTCATTGTCTCTTAGTGTTTTAGTTGATAGTTAATAAGTGCCTTGACAGCTTCGGCTGCCTCTCTTTTGATGGTGTTGGCGATATTGATCGACTCATGACAATACACCTTCAGCGTCAGTTGGATGCCATCGTCCTTGGTCTTAGAAACGCGCCCATGCGCCAGTTTCTTGATCAGCACAGACTGCGATCTCCGCCATGGCTTAGCCACGAAGTCAAACGTCCCGTCGGTCATCTGTTGCGCCACCCCGTTGGTGCGGTAGCGCTGCACGCTGTGGGGAATGGGGTCGTCTGGGGTGAAGAAGAAGGATCTGCGCTCGTCGTAATGCGCTACGCCTTCGAGTTGGATGTGGTCACAGTTGTTAAACTGGTTGTTAATGATTTTTTCTTCTGTTTTCATCTTAGTTGATTTTTGCGAGCGGAAACAAATTGGATTCTTGTGCACTTTACCCTGGGAATATCCTCCGCAATGTTCAACTCAGATTAATAAATGTGTTTTAGTTAGAACCGATTCTCACGTTAAACGAGAACGTCCAGTTGATGATTGTAAAGTTGAAATATACGCTCATTGTTTTCTTCTGCGAAGGGGAAAAGAAAACCGGCACCGCGCCAAGGCTTCTGTCCTTCGACTGGTGCAAAATTAGGACTAAAAAAAATCCCAACCGAGCATTTCACTCGATTGGGAATGGTTTTGGGAAAAAGGGAATTGTTTTGGGAATAGGCGAATATACTACTCACTCCTCATAGCCTAAATTCTTCAATAAAAACTGCGCTACAAGATATTGTTTCATATACTTTTCTCCTTTGTCTTTATGCAGCCACCACTGACCTACTTTTACAGCCAAAGCCGAAAGGTCGGTATTTGCCTTTCTGATAGAACTGTAAACACACAAGGGTTTCTTTATATCGAGTTTCTTTTCTTTTATGAGTTTCACGAAGTCTGACATCTTGGTTGGATAGTTACAATATTCTGACAGTACACGATAAACTGCATACCATTGGGTCTGATCAGAAAATAGCGGTTCGGTTCGTCCGTCTGTCTCGACAAACTCTTCGTAAAGGGCTTCCAGTGCCGCTTCTATGTCTATTTCTTGTTGGCTCGCATTTTGAGGTTCCACGGCAGGACCGTTATAAAAGTTTGCACCACTTTGTACGGTTATTTCCTGATGTTCGATATAGGTCACTTTATCGCTGAAATGGAAGTGGCGTTCACACTTTTTATCGTTCTCCATAAAATAATTATTGTTGTTTGATTGTTTGGTTTTCAATATAGGTGTTCGTGTTCACATGATAGTCGATGTGCGGTCTCGTTGCCTGTTGCAATGATTGCAACTCGTTATAGACTTGTGGAGACGTGTGTTGCAGTTCAAAGTCGCTGACACATTTGGTGATGACGGCAGTAGCCATTTCGCTATGCTGCTCCTTAGTCCAGTTTGCCAACCATTGTTGGGGAATACTCCTTTCAAGAGGTTTCTTTTCGTTCTTCATCATGTGGACTTTCATAGCCAGCAAAGACATAATGGCACGGATTTTCTTACGGGGATAGTGCATGTACCACAACTTTCCCATAGCACTCTCGCCATCCCGTAAAAACATCATGACGAAACCCGACGGAAGCGACGCTACGGCATCTTCGGCTCTGTCGCCATAGTAGCACAGCAGCTGCAACATATCATTTGATTCGGCATTGGCAAAAATTTTCTGACATTGTAAGCGACGCACCTCCGGACTGCCCATGTGGTCTAATGCCTGCTGCAACCTGTCTTTACCTGCTTTGTACTGTGGATGATTGGGAGCGTTGGTCATCATCTCAATGATTCTGATGATTTGTTGGGTGGTTTCACAACTGATGGCACACCATAGATTTTCTTCAACAGCCGACAGCCATTCTTCCATTTCGCTGTTCCACGGTTCACCGGCTTCGATCACCATTTCCAGACAGTTGAGCATGGTGTGAACCTGTACTTCCTGTGGACTGAGAGGCAATATTTTATCATCGTAATCCCAATTGGCAAATGGGCATACCGAGGGCAGACAAACAGTCTGCGGTTCAACATCTGTGACAATCTCCATCCACAGTACCCTGTGATCGCGATCCACCTCCACAATCTTGCCAAACATCGCTCCTCTTCCTGAACTAAGAATCAGCGAACAAGCCTTTTCTCTGTCTGTTCCGCTGCGCACATAGCCCACAAAGCAACGCCCCCAATACACGATGACAGCATCCATTTCTCCAGGGTTGTCGTGTTCTATACTGATAGACATACGCTTCCCCATAGCCTTGTCGTAGAGTTCATCGAGTCTGTTGGCAAAGTCATGGTGACGTAGTCCGGTAATCGCGAATCTGTATGTGGTCATGATCAGGATTTTGTGGGCTTTTTAATTTTAGTGACAAAAGTAGTAAATAATTTCGTAAAAACAAAAAGAAAAGATAAGAATAACGAATTTTATATTTTCTTTTATCGGTTTCTTTTTGTCGTATTTTTAGCAAAATACATTACAATAGAAAATTTTTAGTTTTTACAGTTTTACAGTTTTACAGTTTCGAAAAAGCTAAAAATTCTACTAATTAAGAGATTTTGACAATTACCAAATTA
>NZ_NPJE01000034.1:0-3231 GCF_002251205.1 Prevotella sp. P3-92
ACTCTTGAATTTACATAGGGAACCTCTATTAAATTACCACTACCATAGATGATACACGTCAGCGAATCTTTTCGACTATCATCCAACATCCGTATCAACATTTGACCTTTACGTTGCTTCACCTCCATCAGGTTTGAGGTTTTAAGCCGTGGTGGTTGATTTCCACTCGCAACACATAGAGCCCTGCCATTCTTTTCCACTACGGTCAACGGTTTATAGTAGAAATGCTCAGAACCAAAATTACGCATCCATTGTGTATAAGCTACCATAGTATAGACACCGCCGTTCATTCTCCGTGGCAGAATCATCGCATTAGAAAATACACCATCTGTATCACAACGCAACATGACACGTTGCATCAAAGTGTCTGCCTGCTGGTCGTGAAGTTCTACATAAACATAACGAGAACGGGATACGGGGACGCGCGTCACCGCATCAAGCAAATGGGCACGAAACCATACTGTATCACCTGCCATATAATAGGAACGATCGGTTTGCAAATATATACGCTCCTGAGGTACTTTGGAATAGTAGTCTAATATGGATGAAATAACAGACGTAGTATCGGCTGGCATGACACAAGCCACAACGGATAGTCGGAGCACACATAACAATAATAGTGTACCTATTCTAATTGCAATCAGATTGACAGATTTCATAGTTTGACTCTGCATTTAATAAACATGCTGTATAACCCAACAATGTTGGATCCATTTGCGCACAACGACATTCAGAGCATCTACATATCGAACAATCGTGCGTTAATTGACTATCATAATTACAATCTGCTACAGCAAGATAATACAAATGTTCACACGTACGCAAGCAAGCTTCTTCTGTGCTTACACTTCGAGTATTTTTCTCATTACTTAATCTTACATTATATCGCTGAACAGCTTTCAAATAATCTCTTTTTTTTATATTACAATTTTCAAACGTTTTTTTCTTTGATTGATACAACATGTATATTCTTTCTCGATAATTAACTCCTGTTAAATGGGACAAACTATCTATATACATATTTTGCTTACATTGTGATTGTGTACGTATTGCGAAACTAAGCAATAATTTATACCGCTTTTTATTTTCTTTCGAAAAAGATTCAAATACTCTATTCATCCTTTTTCTGTCCTTTGATAACTTCATCTGATACTCTTGATGCTGTTCTGACACGACAAACACATCTGCCTCATTTAGTGTTTCAAAAGACACATCACTTCCATCATTACTACAGTTAAACAGCAGAAAAACTGTAAATAACATTAAAATCATTTTTTTCTTCATATTCGTTTTTTTTTAATAGTTACCACCAAAATTGTTTTCCGTTCTTATAAATAAAGACACGTTCTTCTTTACCTTTCGTATAATCTCGGAGTAATAATAATGCATTTTGAGGAACATTAGTATAGCTTAAACTATCACAGACCGCTCTTTGCTGTCCCAAAGAATGCCAATCATAATCAAAATAAAACAGTTCGTAATTATGACCTTTTGCTACACGATTACAATCATTCCATAATTGCACTTGCAATCCTTTTGTCATTTTTTTACATCTTTTGATATCAATACCTATCCAATAGGGAAATTGCTTATAAAATGTGGTAGTTGGGTCTCTATCGCGCAACCAATGCAATGGAATAGTATCTCCAACCAAGTCTTTACCAACGGCATAAAGTTGATAGTCATTCTTTTGTATCATTTTATTATTTTTATCTATTAAATCAATCTCTGCAGGTACAGGATATTTCCCCTTTGCAGGAAGAAATCGTAGATATCTTTTCAATTGATAATTTTCGAAAAGGATGCTTATTTTTTCAACTGGCATATTTTTAACTTCATAAAGACAGCTAACATCACGGCTAAAATCCTTAACATTTGATGTTTCTATTCTAGTTCCGATCAAATCTCCCCAACGATTAATCCATCGACTGTTCAAACCATATTTTCGATATAGACAAACTCTTTGAGATCTTATTTTATCGGGTACAAGTTTTATAGGCATACGACCTTTACAAACCAAAAATGGATTAGAACGTGGTATAACAGTCCCATCCTCATATGCTGCAACAATCACGACATTATCGTGTATCATTGGACCAATATCAATATGAGAATCGTCTAAACGTTCTGCCTTTCCAACAGGTTTCCAACCAAATTGTTGTTGATATGTACACACATAAAGAGGTTCATTTCTATTCGTTTTTATTAGTAGCACATTTTTGTCTGTCAGATTATGATATTGTGAGGTTACATCCAAGGCATAAGAGCAATGTAAAAATTCAGGAATATTTAAAAGTTGATTACTGGGAACTTTGTGAACATCATCATATGTATAACGATACACTTTGCAAATTCTTTTTAGGCTATCCACTACATAAATATACTTACGTTCGTCTATTGTATATTTACAAGGCTCATAAGAACCGTCAATATAACAAGTTTTATTTTTACCTATCGTAAAGATTTTACCATTTTTTTCCACCATTGATACCCAAAAATGTCCATTTGTTCCTTGATTGGCCCAAAAAGGAGTAAAATCTGTTACAGCTGCAATACCTAATGAACGCATTACATATGTCATATAAATAGCACGATCACGACAATTACCACCATGAATAGAATCTAACATCAACACATCTAATTCATACGGACTTTTAGTATTCGTAACCTTAAAACTATTTTTCAAGTACTCATACACAACTCGGAAGGCTTCCTTCTCATCTTTTATTCCTCTCACCAAATGTGCATATTTTCTTTTAAAATATAATCTCCACTTCACTATTGGTTCTCTATCAATGCTATAAGGTAGTATATATCTACAAAAATCCCTAAAATCAATTTCGTTTTTCCACAAGCAATTTTGCCAGGTTTCATAGGCTTCTTCTACGTTTTCAATTAAGTAATCAGCAGATATTTCTTCTATGTCATTCATAAAATACTGCTCACCATTTTTAACTTGAGACATAGCAGAATGCCAAGGCATATACTTTATCAGATAAACCATAGCTTTATACTTATCACAACCTTTTGGATATATCTCTAAAGCTTTTTGCATTTCTTGTTTATTTCTACCTGCCAATTTCAATGTGTTATATAATCTAAAGCACTAGTGTCCACTAAATAAATTTAAGACTTAATTCTCTTACAGTTTGTAACTTCTCGGCAGGTTCGCTTTTGCCGAGCAAATCTACGAGAGGGGTTCTGTCCAACAATGAGACAGATAAAATTCTT